>CALBDV010000722.1 GCA_937927565.1 uncultured Holophagales bacterium | reverse complement strand
CATGAACGTGCTCGAGGGCCAGCTTCGCGCCGATGGGCGGCGGTTCGGTATCGTCGCCTCTCGGACCAACGACATCGTCGTCTCCCGCCTCCTCGAGGGGGCCCTCGACGCTTTCAGGAGGCTCGGCGCGGCGGAAGGTGCCGTCACCGTGGTCAAGGTGCCGGGCTCGTGGGAGATCCCCCTCGCGCTGCGTGACCTCGGCAAGGCCGCTCCCTTCGATGCCCTCGTGGCACTGGGTGCCGTGATCCGGGGGGGGACCCCGCACTTCGACTACGTCGCCAACGAAGTCGCAAAGGGAGTGTTCCAGGTCGGCCTCGAGCTCGACCTTCCGATCACCTTCGGCGTCCTCACGTGCGACTCGCTCGAGCAGGCGCTCGAACGGTCCGGAGCCAAGGGCGGCAACAAGGGGTTCGAGGCGGCAACGGCGGCCGTCGAGCTGGCGGACCTCCGCGCGCGGCTGCGAGCGGGCTCGCCGGTCCGGTAGGGGTCGCTCGTGAGCGGCCGGAGGCGTCGAGCCCGGGAGCTGGCACTCCAACTCCTCTACCAGCGAGACCTCGCCGGGACGGACCCCGAGGAGATGTTCGCCAGGACCGAGGAGTACACGAACGCGACGCCCGACGTTCAGGAGTACGCCTCACGCCTCGTCCTCGGAACGATCTCGCGCCTCCCGGAGCTGGACGAGCAGCTCGGGAAGCAGTCGGAGCACTGGCGGCTCGGACGGATGCCGGTGGTGGACCGGAATCTCCTTCGCGTCGCGCTCTACGAGCTGATCCACGAAGACGACACGCCGGACCCGGTCGTGATCGACGAGGCCGTGGAGATCGCCAAGAAGTTCTCGACCCCGTCCTCGGCCCCGTTCATCAACGGCGTCCTCGACGGAATCCGGCGGAGCCTCTACGGACCGCGGGAGGCGCCTGCCCACCGCCGGCCGAAAGCGGCGCCCGAGGGGAACCGGTGACGCCGGCGCTGGCGCTCGCGCTCGTCCTCCTCTCGGGCCCCGAGAAGGAGGCGGCGCCGCGCCCGCGCAGCGTGGAAACGGCCCGCTACCTCGTCAACGGCCCGGAGCCGTGGAAGGCGGTCCGCCCCGTCGAAGGGCCCGGATACCGGGTCGTCCTCTCGTCCCCCGACGGCCAGGCACTCGTCGCCACCGTCGAAGTCGACGGGTCGCCCCTGCGGGACTCTGCCGGTTTCCCGGTCGATCCGAGGACCCTGCCCGCCGAGGCCCGTGAAATCCTCGCCGAACCGCTTCCGGCGGACGACGAGCTGGAGGCGCTCTCGCGAATGCTCCTGCGCGGGGCCACGACGCAGCTCGAGGCCGTCGAGCGTGTGGTCGCGTGGGTCTCGCAGCGGATCCGTTACGACCTGCCCGGCCTCATTACGGAAAACGCCGCCTCCTGCCACCGATCCCGTCGCGGTTCGTGCGTCGGCCGGTCGCTCCTGGCGGCCGACCTCCTCCGGCGAGGGGGCCTGCCGGTCCGGCAGGTGACGGGAATCCTGACCGCTCGTGAGGCGAGCGAGCTGACGGGCAACAGCCAGGAGCTCTTCAACGACGGCATCAGCGGGGTCCGCCATCGCTGGATCGAGGTCTTCGTACAGGGGCTCGGGTGGGTCCCGTCCGATCCCGGAGGCCTCGCGAACACGATCACCGCGCGACACCTCGCGCTTCCCGGCGCTCCCCCCGACGGGTTCGGCCTGACGGTCCTGTCCCGCGGGCCGGCCCTGCAACGTCGCGCCCACGACGGGACTCTCGCCCGGCCACGCCTGCGGGTCGTCGAAGCGGTCGACCTCCCCCCGGGAGCGGAGCGCCCGTGACGAATCCTGCCCGGACCCGTCGGCACGTTCTGGTCGTCGACGACTCCGGGCCCGCACGCATGCTGATCCGCCAGGCGCTCGACGGCTGGGCTCGCGGCAACGGAGAGCGGCTCGAGGTCGTGGAGGCCGAGAACGGCTTCGAGGCGCTGCGCGAGCTGCCACGCACGCCGTTCGACCTCGTCCTGACCGATGTGAACATGCCGACCCTTTCCGGCCTCGAGCTGATCCGGATGATCCGGGCCCGTCCCGAGCAGCGCGGCCTGCCGGTCGTGGCCATCTCCACCGAGCGCGACGCGGAGGACGCGGCGCGGGCGCGGGCGGCGGGGGCGGACGGCTACCTCGGGAAACCGTTCGACGCCGAGACGTTCGACCGGCTGCTCGACGAGCTCCTTCTTCCCTCCCGGGCACCGGAGGCGTCGTGAGCCGTCGGCAGGCGCCCGGGGGCCCCTTCTCGAAGGAGTTCCTCGCCGAGGCCGAGATGCTGCTGGAAGAGGCCGTCACCTGCATCGACGGTCTCGACGGCGAATCGGACGATCCGAATCCTTCGAAGGTGAACGCACTCTTCCGCGCCGTCCACTCGCTGAAGGGCGTGGCCGGAATGGTCGGGCTCACCGGGATCGCCGAGGCGGCCCACGATCTCGAGACGCTTCTCGATGACGTGAGAATGGGTCGAGTGGTCCCGTCCTCCGCCGCTTTCTCGGCCATCCGCGGCGGACTCACGGCTCTCTCCTCGCTCGTGGGTCGCGTCGCGGCGGGCGAAGAGGCCCCTTCGCTCGGCGAACGGCTCCGCCTGCGGCTCGATGCCACCCTGGTCGGAGCTCGTCGCGAGCCGGTCCCGGAGGCCTCCGTCCTCCCGCCCGACCTCGACGCGTCGCTCTCCGACTACGAGCGGCACCGCGTCGGCGAGGCGGCGCGCCGTGCGAAGGGGCTCGTCCTCGTCGACCTCGACCTCGATTTCGACTCCTTCGACACGGGGCTGCGCACGGCGATGGCCGAGTCCTCCGCCGCAGGCGAGCTGATCGGGACGTTTCCGGGGACCGCGAGCGATCCCTCGCGGATGGCCTTCCGACTCCTCGTGGCACTTCCGCCGGACACCGACACCGCCGCCCTCGGAGAACGGTGCGGAGCCCGTCAGGTCAGCGTCGTCCGGGGCGGAGGGCGCCCCGTCCCGCCGCCGGCATCGGCCAACCCGACCGCTGAGACCGCCGCTGAGGCGGCGCCGCAGGTGGCAAAGGGCGTCGTGCGCGTTCCCCTGGAGAAGGTCGCCGCTCTCGTCGACCTCGCGGGAGACCTCGCGCTCACCCGCGGGGCGCTCGGCCGAGCACTTCGTCGCGCCCTCGCGGGGGCTCCGGACCGGAGCGCGCGGTACGAGGCCCAGCGCGCCTTTGCGCAGCTCGACCGGCTCGTCTCGGCCCTCGGTCCGACCGCCCTGTCCCTCCGGCTGGTGCCCGTGGAAACGCTGACGTCCCGGCTCGGCCGCGCGTTCGTCCGCACGGCGGCGGCGCTCGGCAAGGAAGCCGATTTCGTCGTTCACGGCGTGGAGACCGAGATCGACAAGGTCCTGGCGGACGAGCTCGCCGACCCGCTCCTGCACATCGTCCGAAATGCCCTCGACCACGGTGTCGAGTCTCCCGACGCGCGCCTGGCGGCGGGAAAGCCGCGACGCGGTCGCGTCGCGCTGACGGTGGCCCCCCGCGGCCGCGAGGTCGTCCTCACCTTCTCCGACGACGGACGCGGCATCGACAGAGACGCGATCGTGAGAAAGGCACGGGAGACCGGGCTCCTCTCCTCCAAGGAACCCGAACCGCGTGACCCGTTCTCCCTCCTCTTCCGGCCGGGCTTCTCGACGGCCGAGGCCGTCACCGAGTTTTCGGGGCGGGGCGTGGGACTCGACGTCGTAGCGGAGGCACTCGCGAGGCTCGGCGGTCGCGTCCGGGTCCGGTCGACGCCCGGGTCCGGAACGACGTTCGAGGTGGCCGTCCCGATGACCCTGGTCCTGCTCGAATCGCTCGTCGTCCGCGTCGGCGGTCTTCGCCTCGCGCTCCCGGGCGAGAACGTCGTCCGGACGCTCCAGGCCCGGCCGGACGACACCGAGCTCGTCGGTGGCACCCCGTGCCTGAGGGACGGGGATCGCGCCGTACCCCTGGCCAGACTGGACAGCCTCCTCGGTCTCGCGCCGCGGGCCGGGCGGATCGGGCCCGAGTCCGTCGTCGTCGCCGAAGACGGAGAGCGGGCGGCTGCATTCGTCGTCGATTCCGTGGAAGGAGTCTGGGACCTCCTCGTCAAACCGCTCGCGGACTCCGTTCCGCGACTCAGGGAGATCTCCGGCGCGGCCGAGGTTCCCGGGGGAGAGGTTGCCCTGGCCCTGGACCCGGGGGCGCTCCTGGCGCGGGTCTACGCTTCCGCACAGGCCGGGAGGGCCGCGTGACCGCGGGAGATCTCCTCGCCTTTCGTGCCGGGGGAGAGCGGTTTGCCGTGCCGCTCGACAGGGTCCGCGAGGCGGCCCGCCCGCGGAGGATCACGCCGCTGCCCGGAGCTCCGGCCTCCTGGAGCGGAGTAGCCCTCGTTCGGGGGGAGGCCCTCGGAATCGTCGACGTTGCGGCTGCGGCCGGGCTGCCTCCTTCCACCCCTGGCCCGCTGCCCCTCGTCGTCGTCCTTTACGGGTGCAACCACGCGCTCCTCGTCGACTCCATCGACGGCGTGGAGCCGTTTCCCACAGGCCGGATGGTGCCCCCCCCGCCCGGGCGAGAAGCGCTCACAGGGGTTGTCTCGGAAGAAGGGGGCTTCCTCTCCCTGCTCGACGTCGACCACTTCGGGGCCAGGGGCGAGCCATGACTGACGAACAGAAGTCCCCGCTCGCGGTCCGAGCTGCCGACCCCGACTCGTCCGAACGCTGGAGAGCGGCGATGGCGCTGGCGAAGGTCCCGGGCGAAGAGGCGGAGGACCTGCTCGTCGGGCTCCTGAAGGACGAGGACTACCGCGTGAGGGAGCGAGCCGTCGTTTCCCTCGGACGCCGGTTCAATCCGCGGGTCGCGTCGGCCTGCGCCGTGGCGCTGGCCGACGACGCCGACGCGGGACACCGCGCGGCGGGACTCGTCCTCCTGGCGAAGGGCGGGTCCGCCGGTCGGGCCGTCCTGCTCGGCGCTCTCCAGCACCCTTCGGCCGACGTGAGGATCGCTGCGGCGACGGCTCTTCCCGGTACCTCGCCGGGCGCCGAGACGGTCTCCGCGATCGAGGCGGCCGCCCGGAGGGAAGGCGATCCGAACGCCCGGGCCTCGCTGCTCCTCGCCCTCGGACGGACGGGACGGAGAGAGGCGATCTCCCCGCTCCTCGCCGTTCTCGAGGAGGGAAACCTCTGGCTGCAGATCCATGCTCTCGAGGCTCTGGGGAGTGTCGGCGACCCCGAGATCGCCCCCCGTCTCCTGCCTCTCCTCGGCAATGACTCCCTCCGGCAGGGGGCGTTGCACGCCCTTGCACGCCTCAGGTCGCCCATCGCTGCCGAGCCGCTGATCCGGCGTGCGGCGGCCGGAGAGCTCGACCCGTTCCTGCTCGCGGCGGTCAGGGCGGCGCTCGAGGCCTCGCCCGCCAGTACGCTCGCCTCCCTCCGTCCCCTCTGGCCCGACGCCAGGGAAGCCCTGCTGGCCCTCCTCCGGGACCCGGAGGAAGACGGCCCTGCCCGCACCGATGCGGCCCACGTCCTGGCGCTGCTCGACGCCCGGGGCGCTGCGCTGGCGATCGTGACGCACGGTCCGTTTCGGGACGGCTACTCTGCGCTCCGGTCCCTGGCGCGGACACGCTGCGAAGAGGCGCTCCTCGCTGTCCTGCAGGTCGCCGATCCGGAACCGGCCCTCGAGCTGCTCGACGCATTCAGGGGTGGTCCCGACGCCCCGACGCTCCTCCCACTGCTCGTGCATCATTCGCCGACGGTCAAGGCGGCCGTCCTTTCCTGCGTGCCGGCGGGCCTCGTCCCGGTTTCGGATCTGATCGACGTCCTCGCCGAGGACGACCCGGAAACGGCCCTCGCCGCGGCGCTCGCCCTCGCCAGCGACGAGACGGGGGCTCCGCTCGACCAGCTCCGGACCCGGCGTCGCGCGCTGCTGGACCGCGCGGGAGGACCGGATGGCCCGGGGCGCACCGCCGCGCTGACGGCCCTCTCCACGGCGGACGGAGCCGACGTCGAGGCGGCGATTCGCGGCGCCCTCGTGTCGCCGGATCCGGCCGTTCGGGAAGCGGCCGTCTCTTCCGGTGCCCAGGGACGCCGGCTGGGAGACCACGAGCTCGTGGCACGCCTTTCCGACGAGAGCCCGACAGTGAGAGCCGCGGCCCTTCGCGGGCTGGCCCTTCGGGCCGACCGGGGGGACCTGCCGGCTGGCGTCACCTGGAGGGACGGTCTCGTCTTCCTCGTCGACGAGCCGTCCGCCGCCGCCGCCGCCGGGGCCGCCGTCATCGCCCTCGGAGGGGCCGATCGCCCGCGGCTCGTCGAGGAGATGCTCGCGCAGGAGCCGCCGGTCCGGGTCGCCGCGCTCGAGGAGATCGAACGAACCGGAGACGCGGAGGCCGCGAGGAGCGCGGTGGCCGCCATCGGCCACGAGGACGTCGAGACGGCCTGCGCCGCGGTCCGGGCGCTCGTGGTCGCCGACGCCGCGACAGCCGCCGAGGCCCTTCCGCAGGCTCTTGCCGACGAGCGGCCGCAGGTGCGTTCCGCCGCCGCGGAGACGATCGCCCGAAGACCGGAGGGCGAGAGCGGAACGGTGCTCTCGGCGGCCGTCGGCGAAGCGCTCGTGTCGGAAGCGGACCAGCACGTCCTTCGCTCGCTCCTCCTTGCGGTCGCACGAGCCGGCGACGAGGCGACAGTGGAATCGCTCACCCTCGTTCTCTCGCAGGAAACGGTACCTGAAGAGGCGGAATCCGCCGCCGAGGCGCTGGCCAGGCGTTGCCCCGATGCCTGCCGGGTTGCCTGGACGGTCGCGCCGGCCCGCGCCGAGAGACGCTGGGCTCGCGCTCTCCACGCTGCTTCCCGCCGGCGCTCCCGCACCCCGAGGGTTCCGTGACGACCCGGACCCTGGAGCTGGCCGAGACCGTTTTCCGGCTCTACCAGGACCTCCTGAGGCGGAGAACCGGATTCGTCCTCGCGGACCTCCAGAGGTCCCGTCTCGAGAGTCGCCTCGGCGCGGAGGCGCGAAGCGCGGGCTCGTTCTACCAGCTCTACGGACGGCTCCGGAACGAGCCGTCGAGCTCGCCGCTCTTCGGCCGCCTTCTCGACGCGGCCGTGAACGGGGAGACGTACTTCTTCCGGGATCCGGCGAGCCTTCGTGCCTTCGCGGAAGAGATCGCTCCCGAACGGCTCCTGTCCGGAGGGCAGGACGGGGTCCTCGACGTCTGGTCCGCCGGGTGCGCGACGGGAGAAGAAGCGTACGGCGTTTCCATCGTCCTCCACGAGCGTGGAATCCTCCCGGGACGACGGGTGCGAATCCTCGGCACGGACCTTTCGCCGGCCCACATCCGAAGGGCACGGACGGCGACCTACGGTCCGCAGGCCCTGCGCGCCACGTCGCCCGAGAGGCGGCGCACGCACTTCGAAGCCGCCGAGGGAGGCCTCTTCCGCCTGAAGGCCCCTCTCGCCGCACCGGTTCTCTTCGAGGCTCGCTCTCTCCTGGACGAGCCGGTACCGGGAACGGCGTTCGACGTGATCCTCTGCCGGAACGTCCTGATCTACCTCGACGAGGACGCCCGCTCGCGCGTCGTCGAGATCCTCGCTTCGCGGCTCAAGCCGGGCGGATACATCCTTCTCGGGGCGAGCGACGCCCTGGCGGCCGCGTCCTCGCCGCTCACTCTCGTCCGCCTGTCGAACGACGTGGCGTACCGAAGGTAGCGGCATGCGGGTCCTGGTCGTCGAAGACTCGGCCTACCAGCGACTGAGGATCGTCGAGGCGCTTCGCGCCGCAGCCGGGGTCACGGAGGTCGAGGCCGTCGGAACGGGAGAGGAGGCGATCCGCCGGCTCCTGACCCACGAGTTCGGCCTGGTGACGCTCGACCTCGGCCTCCCGGGAATGGACGGCCACGCGGTCCTGCGCTGGATCATGGCGAACCGTCCGCTTCCGGTCGTCATCATCTCGGCCGACCGGGAGGAGCGAAGCGCACTGGCGGCACTGGAGGCGGGCGCTCTGGACGTCCTCGGGAAGGCGGGCGCACAGCCCGAGAGCCTCGGCCGTTGGAGGAAGAAGCTCGCCGAAGTCGTCGAAGGGGCGCGGACCATGTCGATGGAGAGCCTCCTTCGGCGCTCGAGCGCCCGCGCCTCCGAGCCGCCGATCAGCGGCTCGATTCCGCGACCGGCGAGACACCTGCCGCCGGTCGGATCCCCGGCGGGCCTCGTCGTCGCCGCTTCTACCGGCGGCCCGCCGGCGCTTCGCGAGCTCTTCCTGGGTCTTCCTCCGCAGAACGCCGTCGTGGGCGTCGCCCAGCACATGCCGGCGCCGTTCACGAGGTCTCTCGCCCAGCGGCTCTCTTCCGGAACTCCGTGGGACGTACGCGAGGCGGCAAGCGGGACGGAGGCGACCCCCGGCGTCGTCTGGATCGCGCCTGGGGGTGGACACCTCGAGTTCGTCCGACAGGCAGGTCGAATCCTCCTGAACGTGTCACCGCACGGCCCTTCGATTCGCTGGTGCCCATCCGCCGACGTTCTGTTCGCGTCGGCCGCGTCGGTCTTCGGCGCCCGCCTCGTCGCGGTCGTCCTGACCGGCATGGGCGACGACGGGGCCGAGGGAAGCCTCGCGATCGCCACCGCAGGCGGGACCGTCCTCTGCGAGTCGCGCGAGTCGGCCGTCATTTCCGGAATGCCGGACGCGGCCGCTCGTGCCGTTGCCGACGCCCGCCGCTATTCGCTTCCGCGACTCCCGGCCGAGATCGACCGGTGCCTCGCCAACGTCTCCCGCGCCGAGGGGTAAGGCAGAGCGGCTCCCGCAGGCCGGGCCGGTTGCTACACTCCGGTTCCTTTATGGACGCACGCGAAGAACGCACCGCTCTCGAGAAGAAGTGGCAGGCCCGCTGGGTCGCCGACCGGGCCGCTTTCGTCGATACGCACGACCCGTCGTCGAAGGGGACCTACCTCCTCGTCATGCTCCCTTACCCGTCGGGGGACCGCCTCCACGTGGGGCACGCCAGGACCTATTTCCTGACCGACGCGCTGCACCGCTACCTGAAGCAGAGGGGAGAAACGGTCTTCTGCCCGATGGGGTGGGACGCGTTCGGCCTCCCCGCCGAGAACTTCGCGATCCAGCGGGGGATCCCGCCGCGAGAATCGACTCTCGCGAACATCGCCGCGATGAAGGAGCAGTTCGACGGCTGGGGCGTCCTCTACGACTGGACGAAGGAAGTCACGACGTGCGAGCCGGAGTACTACCGGTGGAACCAGTGGCTCTTCCTCCGGATGGTGGAGAAGGGGCTCGCCTACAGGAAGAAGGGGACCGTCAACTGGTGTCCCTCCTGCCTGACGGTCCTGGCGAACGAGCAGGCCGAAGGCGGCACCTGCGAGCGCTGCAAGAGCCCCGTCGAGCAGCGGGAGCTGGAGCAGTGGTTCCTGAAGATCACGGAGTACGCCGAGAGTCTCCTCGCCGGTCTCGACCAGCTCGGGAAGTGGTCCGAGAAGGTCCGGGCGATGCAGAGGAACTGGATCGGCCGCTCCGTCGGCGCGGACCTCGATTTCGACGTTCCGAAGCTCGGCGAGAAGCTGCGCGTCTTCACGACGCGACCCGACACGGTCTTCGGCGCGACGGCGATGATTCTCGCCCCCGAGCACCCGGCGGTCCCGCGCCTCCTCGAGGGCCATCCCGAGAGGGCGGCGCTCGAGGAATGGGTGAAAGGCGTGAGGAGCCAGGACCGGCTGCAGCGGGAGGCCGAGGGGGCCGAGAAGGACGGCCGGTTCACCGGCGCGTATGCGGTGAACCCGTTCTCCGGCGAGGAGATGCCGATCTGGATGGCGAACTTCGTCCTCGCCGAGTACGGCACGGGGGCGATCATGGCGGTCCCGGGGCACGACGTGCGCGACCACGAGTTCGCGACGAAGTACGGGATCCCGATCCGCGAGGTCATCCTCCGGCCCGAGGGGGCGGACGCGTCGGTCGCGTGCTGGACGGGCGAAGGGACGATGACCGCTTCCGGCCCGTACGATGGAATGTCCTCGGAGGCCGGGCGGGAGGCGATCGCCGCGGAGGCGGCGAAGCGGGGGATCGGAGGCGCGCGGGTTCGCTATCGTCTGCGCGACTGGCTGATCTCGAGGCAGCGCTACTGGGGCACCCCGATCCCGATGGTCAAGTGCCCGGCCTGCGGGTGGGTTCCCGTGCCGGATGACCAGCTGCCCGTCCTCCTTCCGAAAGACGCCCCCTTCACGGGCAAGGGCGGAAATCCCCTCGAGAAGGTCGAGGCGTTCCTGAAGACCTCCTGCCCGCGCTGCGGCGGGGATGCGCGTCGCGAGACCGACACGATGGACACGTTCGTCGACTCGTCCTGGTACTACCTGCGGTACCTCGACCCGGCGAACGACGAGGCCCCGTTCGACCCGGCGGTGATCGCGCGATGGGCGCCGGTCACGCAGTACGTCGGGGGCATCGAGCACGCGATCCTCCACCTCCTGTACGCCCGTTTCTTCGCCCGGGTGATGAAGGACCTGGGGCTCGTCTCCTTCGAGGAGCCGTTCGCCGCCCTCTTCAACCAGGGAATGATCACCCGCATGTCGCCCGGTGGGCGCATCGAGAAGATGTCGAAGTCCCGCGGGAACGCCGTCTCCCTCGACCCGCTCATCGCCGCGAAGGGGGCCGACGCCGTGAGGGCCTACGTCCTCTTCCTCGGACCTCCCGAGTCGGACGCGGAGTGGACCGACGAGCAGATCGCCGGGCCCGAGCGCTTCCTGTACCGCGTCGTCGCGTTCGTGGAGGCGTACCTTCGGTCGCACGGCACGGCTCCGCTCGTGCCGCGATCGCCGGACTCGCCCGCAGCCCGCAAGCGGCACATCGCCGTCCGGACGCTGACCCACGACTTCGACGCGTTCTCCTTCCACACCGCCGTGGCGCACCTGATGGAGTTCTCGCACCACGTCGCGGGACTCGTCGGCGACGCGGAGGCCGATCCCGGGGAGACGCGCGCCTCGGTCCTGACGCTTCTCGCTCTGCTCCATCCCATCGCCCCACACCTGACGGAGGAGCTCCACGAGCGGATGGGGGAGACCAGGAGCCTTCTCGTCTCAGGCTGGCCGACGTTCGACCCGGCGCTCGCGGTCGAGGAGTCGGTGACCATCGCCATTCAGGTGAGCGGGAAGCTGCGCGGGCAGGCCGTGCTCCCGCGGGGCGCCACGCGCGAGGAGGCGCTGGCCGCCGCCGAAGGGCTGGAGGCCGTCGCGAAGTGGCTCGAGGGAAAGGAACGGGTGAAGGTCGTCTTCGTACCGGACCGGCTTCTCAACGTCGTGGTGAAGTGAAGCGGCGGGCGGCCCTCGCGGCGTTGCTCGCAGTGGCCCTCCAGGGTTGCGGGTACGCCCTCGTCGGTACGGGAAGGGGAATCCTTCCCGAAGGGGCGGATTCGGTCTTCGTCGAGACGTTCGTCAACGACACGCCCCGCGTCGGCCTCGAACAGAGGCTGACCGACGCCGTGATCAGGGAGCTGGCCGGTCGGGCGCGCCTGTCTCCGGTCTCCGATCGTTCGGTCGCGCACGTCGAGATCACCGGGAGAATCCTCTCCTACCAGCTCAACCCGGTGCGATTCGACGATCAGGGCCGGGCTCTGGAGTACGAGATCGCCGTCATGGCGAGACTGAAGCTCACGGACCGGAAGACGGAGAAGCCGCTCTTCGAGAACCCCTCGTTCCTCTTCCGGCAGCCCTACCCGGTCGCCGCCACCAGTGCGAACTACGTCGACATCGAGAACGCCGCCATCGAGGCGATGGCACGACCCTTCGCCCGCAGCCTGGTCACGACGATCCTCGAAGGCTTCTGACGACGTCGCCGTAAACACGCAGGGCCGGGTCACCGGGTGGGAGCCCGAAGGCCCTTCCCGGCCGACCCGGCCCGGAACCAGTCCCCGTTTGGAGGAAGGGTCAGTCGGCCTTCGCGGCCGCCTTGTTGGCGCCCGTAGCGAGGCGTGACTTCAGGCGCGCCGCGGTGTTCCGGTGGAGCACGCCCTTGCGCACGGCCACGTCGAGGCTGGATGCGGCCTTGGGCAGCATCTCCTTCGCCTTCTCCGGAGCGGCGGCCCGGGTCGCCTTGACCGTGCGGCGGGTCTGGCTCTTCACCGCTCGGTTTCGCTCGTTCTGCCTGTCGTTCTGGGCGGCACGCTTCTTCGCCTGCTTCGTGTTGGCCATCGTGTCCTTTCGGCTCTCTTGTCTTGCTTCGTTCCTCCGCATCTCCGGCGGAGGTCGTAGTTGGTGGGGTCAGCGGGAATCGGAACCGAGCGCTCGGAGGCGCTGGCGGGCGCTCTTGGCCTCGTCCGAGTTCGGATACTCGTGGACGACGAACTGGAGCTCGACGATCGACTGCGCCTTCTCGCCGAGCTCGAGGTGGGCGAGGCCCTTCCGGAGGTGGGCCGACGCGGCCTTGTCGCTCTGCGGGTAGACCTTCAGGAGCTTCTCGAGCGCGTTGAGGGCTTCCTTGGGCTTCTTCTGCGCCGACCAGCACTCGGCCGCCCAGAAGAGGGCGTCGTCGGAAAGGTCGGTCTTCGGGTAGGTCTCGACGTACTCGTCGAAGCCCTGGCGGGCGAGGTCGAACCTGCCACGCTGGTAGTCGCCGAGCGCCTGGTTGTAGATGTCTGCGGGGCCGGTACGCCCCCCGGCCGACCGGGTCGCCGGTGTGACGGGTGCCGGGGCGACAGGGACCGGCGCGGGAGGAACTGCGGCAGGAACGCCCCCGACGCCGAGGTCCCCCGCAGCGGACGTGCCGGGACCTGCGGGCACCGCCGCGGACGCAGTGGGATCCATCCGCGACTGAGCTTCCGCGATCTGCTGGGAGAGCTGTGCCAGGCGGCGGTTGGCGTCCTCGAGCTTCCCGGCGAGTGTCTGCAGCTCTCGCGTCAGTTCGTCGAAACGGGTCCCCATGTCCGCGTTGGAACGGAGGATCGTGGAGACCTGCTTCGTCAGGTTCTGGTTGAGCTTGTCGACCTCTTCCTTCGAGCTCGTCTGCTTCGAGAGAGCGTCGACCTGCTTCTCGACGTCGCCGACGTGCTTGTGAAGCCCTTCGATGTCCGTTCCGCTGACACATCCAGCCAGGGCGGACGTGAAGAGGAGCGCCCCCACGAGGGGAGCGCTCCTCCGGAGCCTTTCAGTGCTTCGGACCGTCACTTCGCGGTGATGACGAAGTGGCCGCGCCGGTTCTGCGACCACGCCGATTCATCCTGGCCTTCCACGAAGGGGCGCTCCTCGCCGTAGGAAATCGTCGTGACACGGCTCGCGTCGATCCCGAGGGAGACGAGGTAGTCGCGGGTGGCATTGGCGCGCTTGTCGCCAAGGGCCATGTTGTACTTGTTCGAGCCGCGCTCGTCGCAGTGGCCCTCGACCTGGAGCTTGACGGTGGGCCACTTGCGGAGCCACTCGGCGTTGCCGGCCATGACGTCGCGCTGGTCGGCCCGGATGTCGTACTGGTCGTAGTCGAAGAAGACGTCCTTGAGGTACCCCTTCTTGTTGAGCTCAGCCAGGTCGGCCGGAAGAGTCTCGGCGACGGGCTCGGCCACGGGGGCGGCGATGGGCGCTTCGGTTGGTACCGGAACCGGAACCGGGGTCGGCTCCACGGCCTTCACCTCGGGCGCCGGGGCGGGGGCGGGCTTCTTCGTGCAGCAACCCGCGGTCACGAGCAGGCCAGCGGCAAGAAGGAGACCCACAGACCTGAACGGCTTCATCATGTCAAGCAACCTCCGAATTGAGAAAAGGCGCCGGGAGCCCTTCCTATTCCCTGCGATTCTAGCCTCCTGGCGCTGCCAGGACAACCTGTTCTTACCCTGGTTCACTCGGTCGTCCGCTGCCAGACGGGGTAGCCGTTGTTTCCGGAAGAGGTGAGGACCTTGAAGCCCGAGCCGTCGATGCCGGCCGACACGATCTGGGTCGAGCGACCCCTCTGGAGCTCCCAGGCAATCCGGGTCCCGTCCGGTGACCAGGACGGGTTCTCATTCGCGCCGGGTCCGCTCGAGATCTGAACCGTCCGACCCGTCGTCAGGTCGAGGATGCAGATCTGGAAGTCCCCCTCGTTCCGGCACGCGTAGGCCAGCCGCCCGCCGTCCGGGGAGAAGGCCGGCTCGTCACTCCAGTTCCCCGTCAGGGTCAGCTTCCGCACGTTGGACCCTTCGAGGTCCATCAGATAGATCTGCGGAGAGCCCTGCCGGTTCGACGTGAAGGCGATCTCGCGCCCATTCGGCGAGAAACGGGGGCTGGAGTCGATGGCGGAGGAGTTCGTCAGGCGCCTCGGGTTGGACCCGTCGAGGCCGACGACGAAGATCTCGGGGTTCCCCTTGACGCTACCGGCGTAGGCGACGGTCTTGCCGTCGGGCGAGAAGGACGGGGCGGAGTTCAGCTCGGTCGTCACGGGAATCCGGGTGCGTGCCGGAGCCCCGAGGGAGAACCAGTGGAGGCCGGGAGGGGTGCTCACGAACGACTGGTAGACGACCTTGTCGCCGTCGTAGGACCAGTCCGGGGCGATGGAAAGCGAGCGGTGGAACGTGATCCGGCGCTGGTTCTCGCCGTCGTAATCCATGATGTAGAGCTCTTTGTTCCGGCTCCCGTCGCGGTCGGAGCTGAAGACGATCCGCGTCAGGAAGGGCCCGGGCTTTCCCGTGAACTGCCGGACGATGTCGTTGGCGATGACGTGCGCCACCCGTCGGATCGAGGCGCCGCCGGCCGAGTACGTCTTCGCGAGGATGGGGCGGAGGGTCCGCAGGTCGAGGAGCTGCGCCGAGACGATGACGTTCGTTCCCTCCGACCGGATCTGCGTGTCGAGAAGGAACTGGGCGCCGGAGGCGATCCAGGCGTCGCCCTCCTCGCGGGTGGTGGGCGGTCGGAACCCCTTCGGGTGGAGGGAGGGATCGGCCAGGACGAACCAGGGAGAGGTTCCGAGGTCGCCTGCCAGCGTCTTGTGGAAGGGATCGACGAGCTCGCTCTGGACGATGTCGGAAGCCGGGGCGGTTGCGGCCGGCACGGCCAGCGCGATCCGCCGGCCTCCTTCCTGCGAGAGGGTGAGGGAAATGTCGCTGGGTTGCGCGGGCGGCGCCGCCGGGGGAGGGGGCTGCTGCCCGGAGACGGGAGCGAGCGATAGAACGAGCGCGAGAGTCGTAATGGCGGGAGCAAGACGCATCGCGGACCTCCGGCGGTGCTTCACTGGAAGCGGATGTGGACCCCCAGCTCGTCCCGGCGGAACTCCGGCGGAAGGGGAGGGAGCGGGTTGGCGGAGTAGATCGAGCGGGAAGCGGCACGATCGTAGAAAGCGAGACCCGAGGGCGTCTCGATCTTGACGTCGGTCACCTGCCCCGAGCGCTGGATCCGGAACGTGACGACGCAGGCCGTGCCGTCCGGGGCGTCGGGTTTGAGCCAGTTGGCTCCGATGAGGGCCTGGAGCTGCTCGGCGTAGTAAGCGAAAGGGAAGTCGGAATCGAATCCGGAGACCGAAGCGCCGAAATCGGTCAGTCCCGGCGACCCCTCGCCCCCGAGCGCGGCGCCTGCAGACGGGAGATCGACCGCGGAGCCGTTTCCCGCCGCACGGGGCGAGGCCGCTGCCGCACGAGGAGCTGGTGCGGGCTTCACGTCCTTCGGCTTCTTGCCCTTCTCCGGCAGGGGGAGCGCCTCCTTCGAAGGAACGGGCGCTTCCTCGCGGATCTTTTCGATGACGGGGCGCCGAGGCGCCTCGGCACGAGCCGCCGCCGGCGGGGCCGAAAGGCGGGCGAGAGCGCCCGGCGAGACGACCCGGACGGGCAGCGAGATCAGGGGGGCGGTCGTCTGCTTCCTTGGCTGCGAAATGAGGACCAGGAAGACCACAAACGCCGCGTGCGCCGCCAGGGAGAGGGCCGTGGCGACGCCGTGCGGGGCGTCGGGCCGCCGGATTCTCTCTTCCAGGATCTCCGAAACCGTCACGGGCCCTTTTCGCTCCTCAGTTCCGTGACCATGCCGAGGCTCTCGACCCCGAGGCGATTGAGCACGTCCATCGTCTCGACGACGACACCGTAGGGAAGGTTTCGGTCCGCCTTGAGATAGACGGAGCGGTCCTTCCTGTTCTTCAGGATGAGCTTCAGCCGGTCCCGCAGCTGCTGCTTGGGGATCGGCGTCTCGTTGAGGTAGTAGACCTCTTTCCTCGTGATCGAGAGGATGAGGGGATCTTCCGGGGTCGTCGGCAGGTTCTGGGAGACCGACTTCGGGAGCTTCACCTCGACGCCCTGGTGGAGGAGGGGCGCCGTGACCATGAAGATGATGAGGAGCACCAGCATCACGTCGACCAGCGGCGTCACGTTGATGTCGGAATAGGCTTCGACGTCGTCGTCGATCTTGACGGCCATCCGCTCGCTCCTTCCGCCGTATCAGGTGAAGTGGCGCTCGGCGAGGTTCAGGAACTCCAGGGCGAAATCACGCATCTCCGACCGGGTGATCCGGACCTGGCCGTTGAAGTAGTTGTAGGCGATGAGCGCCGGGACCGCGGCGACGAGGCCCGCAGCGGTGTTGACGAGCGCCTCGGCGATACCCGGGGCGACGGTGACGATGGAGGTCGAGCCCGTGATGCCGATCTGACGGAAGGCGCCGAGGATGCCCCAGACGGTACCGAAGAGACCGATGAACGGCGTCGCGGAGGCGGTGGTGGCGAGGAACGGGAGCCTCCTCGTGAGGTGGTTGGTCTCCACTCCGGCGGCCCGCTCGAGCGCGCGTTCGATCGCGGGGAGGCTCTTGACGAAGAGACGCCCGGAGTCCGAAGGGGCGACGTCCCGACCCGCTCTCACCTGGGCGTCGAGCTCGGCGTAGCCGGCGCGGAAGAGCCCGACGAGAGGGCTGCTGGGGTACTGGTCGCAGACCCCGAGGACGTCGGCGAACTTGCGGCTCTTCCGGAAGTGGGCGAGGAACCGGCCGGAATGGGACGCGGCCCGTGAGAAACTCCAGAGCTTTCCGACGATGACCGCCCACGACCCGAGGGAAAAGAGGGCGAGAACGATCAGGACGGCCCGCGCCGTCCACCCCGCCGTGAGGAACAGCTGAACGATGTTGGCGTTGCCGGCTTCCGTCATTTCTCTCCCGCCCCCGAGGGGCCTGAAATCAGGGCAAGGTAGCATGGAATCTCGAAGAGGGTCAAAGCGTTACGTCGCCCTCGCGGCACTCGCGATCGGCCTGTTTCGAGCGCCGGTCGCCGCATCGGAGACGCTCCCCGTCGATCAGGTCCGGGTCGGGATGACGGGGTACGGGCTGACGGTCGTCCGGGGGTACGGCATCGAGCGATTCGACGTCGAGGTCATCGGCGTTCTGAGGAACGCTGCCGTCGGGAGGTCCGTCATTCTGGTCTCCCTTTCCGGCCTCGATCTGGCCGAAACGGGAGTCGTGGCTGGGATGAGCGGGAGCCCCGTCTACCTCGAGGGCAGGCTTGCCGGGGCGGTCGCCTCGGGGTGGGGCTTCTCGAAGAAGGCCGTCGCCGGGGTGACGCCGATCGAGTCGATGGAGTCGATCGTCCCGGAGCGACCCGGGGTTGCCGGCCCCGGACGGGCCGCCGGGCCCCCGATCGCGGACCGCGCCGCATTTTTCGCTCGCCTGGCGGCGGTTTCTGAGGAGGCCCGGCTGGAGGAGCTCCGACGCGCGATGCTCGAGAGCCTGCCGGCCGCACACGCTTTCCCGGCAGGGGACTCGACTCTCCTGTCGTTTCAGGGCGCAGGGATTCCGGCGTCCACGCTGGCCGCGTTTCGCGAGCCGCTTTCACGCCTCGGGGTGAACGAGGGGAATCATGGCCTCCTGGGAGCCTCACCCGCAGTCGCCACGGGCGGCACCGCGTCGGCCTCTCCCTCCACCCTCGCTCCCGGCGCTGCCGTGACGGCCTATCTCGTCAGGGGAGACCTGCAGCTCGGAGCGACCGGCACGGTGACGGAGGTCTACCCGGACGGCCGTTTCGTCGCTTTCGGGCATCCCTTCCTCGGGGCGGGGGAGCTGGAGCTTCCCGTCGCGACGGCCGAAGTCGTCACGATCGTCTCGAGCCTCTATCAGTCGTTCAAGATCGCCAACGGAGGCGAGCCGCGTTACCGGCTGACGAACGACCGGGACACCGGCGTCGGTGGCCGGACGGACCGGACCGCTTCGACGATTCCGGTGACGGTCCTCGTGGAGGGAGAAGGGCGCCCGACCCGGGAGTTCCGATTCGAAGCGGCGTCCCACCCGAAGCTCCTTCCACTCCTTGCGGGCCTGGTGGCCGACGCCTCGATGACTGCGGCCGATCCGACGCCGCGAGACAGGCTCCTTTCCTTCCGGATCACTCTCGAAACCGCATCGGGAGAGGTTTCCTACGAAGACGTCGCGACGGGGGGGCGCGCGAAGGAATCCGCCGTCCTCTCGACCGTGGCCCTCGCCGCAGCCGTGGCGGACAACGACCTCGGCGATCCCGGCATCCGGGGCATCCGCCTCCGATTCGGGAGCTCGACCGAGGAGCGCCGGCTGCAGCTCGTCGAAGCAGCCCCGGCCTCGAGAAAGGTGGCGCCCGGCGAGACGCTCGTCGTCGCGATTCGCCTGGCCGACAGGCGGGGCGAGGAGAGCGTTCGGATCGTCCGTCTTTCGGTACCGCCCGGGACGCCCGAAGGCCGGGCGACGCTCGTCGTCTCCGACGGAAACGGCGCCACCGCGCTCCGCCAGCTCCTCGACCCGTCGGAGCCCCGGACGCTGGGCCAGTTCGCGACCTTCATTTCCAGGATCGTCCCGGGGAACCGCCTCCTCGCCGGCCTTCTCGTCGCCACTCGAGGCGCGGCGACGCGGTCCTCGACCCTCGAGTCCCTTCCCCCCACCGCAATGGCGCTGCTCGCCGGGGCGCGAGAGCAGGGAGAAATGGGAATCGCCGACGTCGAGGCGCGGCTCGCGTCCGAAGAGATCATCACTTTCGACCGCCCCGTCTCGGGCTCCGTCCGAATCGACGTCGACGTCGAGAGGCCCCGCCCGCGAGGAACCCGATGAACCAGTCTTCCGTTCGATCTGTCGCGGCGGGCCTCGCGCTCGCGCTCGGTTTCACCCCGGCCCTGCCCCTCGGTGCGGCTTCGACCCGTCTATCGACGACCGCCTCGGCCCGGGACTTCCTGGCGGGCGATCTGGACGGGACGACGCTCACTTCCGACGGGCGACTGACGCTGGGTCCGGTCTTCACGCCCCGCGCGTGGCCGGAAGAGGCGGCTGGCGCCGTCGTCTTCGGCGCCGAGTCCGATTCTGCGGGGCGGGTCTACGTCGCGACGGGCGGGGGACAGGGTCGGCTCTTCGTGTCGGAGCCGGACGGGACGGTCCGCCTCCTCTTCGAGGCGCAGGAGCCCAACGTGACGGCAGTCGCCGTCGGACGGGGCGGCGAGGTCGTCTGTGGAACGTCTCCGGGGGGCCGTCTCTGGCGAGTCGACCCGAAAGCGAAGGAGCCGGCAAAGGCCGGAACGCCAGCGGGAGAAACGGGCGAGGCGGCCGTCTGGTCGCTGGCCTTTGCTCCTGACGGAACGGTTTTCGCTGGAACCGGCGCGAAAGGCCGGATCTGGAAGGCGGGGCGGGACGGAAAGGCCTCGCTTCACGCCGAGGTCGAAGACAGCCACGTCCGCTCGCTCCTGGTCCTCGGCGACGGGACACTCGTCGCCGGGACATCCAATCACGGGCTCGTGGTGGCGATCGGGGTCGACGGAAAGGTCCGGACGCTTCACGACTTCGCCCGGCCCGAGGTGACTGCGCTCGTCGCCGGACCCGGCGGGACCGTGCTGGCCGTGGCGACGTCCGTGGAGGTGCCACCGCTCTCTCAGCAGCGAAGCGACCCTCGCTCGCCGGCAGTCCCCGCGCCGTCTTCGGCCGGGACCTCGGGTCCGGCACAGGACCAGGTTCCGCAGGGAACGGTGTCCGTCTCGGCAACGACGTCGCCCGTGAGGCCGGTGGCCGCTCCTGCGCCCTCGCGCGAGGGGAACGCGGAGGTCGTCGTCATCGCCCCGGACGGATTCGTGGAGCCCGCCTGGATCCTCCCGGAAGAGACGGTCTACGGGGCGCGTTGGGACGAGGGCAGGGGCGCACTTCTCCTGGCGACCGGCCCTCGCGGCCGCGTCTACAGCCTGAAGGACCGGCGCCTTCGCCTGGAGGCGCAGGTCGACCAGAAGCAGGTCGTCTCGACCCCCGCCGTGCCCGGCGGATTCGCCGTCGTGTCGGCGACTTCGCCCGGTATCCAGCGTCCCGCGGCCGGAAAGGCGACGGGAAAGGGGAGCTACATCTCGTCGGTCAGGGACGCCGGACGGCTTTCACGCTCCGGCTCGCTCCGGTTCGAGGGAACTGTCCCGAAGGGAGCCTCGGTCGTCCTCTCGGCCCGCTCCGGAAACAGCGAGAAGCCGGACGGCACCTGGTGTGACTGGGTGCGGCCCGCACCCTCGGGAGTGTTCGACGCCCGCCCCGCGCGGTACTTCCAGTGGCGCGCGGAGCTCTCGGCCACTGCCTCCGGGGAGGCGCCGGTCGTGGAACGGGTGGAGATGTCGTGGTCCGAGAGGAACGCCCGCCCGATCGTAGAGAACGTGACGGTCCTCGAGCCCGGAGCGGTCTTTCCACGCTCCGGCGCGACCTCGGGTTCCGCGGTCCTCTCGGTGACGAACCCGGACGAGAACGGCGCCTTCGCGGGCCTCGAGTCTCAGAAGGAGGGGGTCGAGGCGACGGGAAAGAAGCTCTTTCGCAAGGGATTCCGGACGGTGACCTGGAAGGGGACCGACCCGAACGGGGACACGCTCCGCTACGACCTGGAGGTCCGCCGCGACGGCTCGCCGTCCTGGTTCGCCATCCGCCGGGACGTCGACGACTCCTTCGTCTCGTTCGACACGACGCCTCTCCCAGACGGGCGCTACCGGTTCCGCGTGACGGCTTCCGACAGGACCTCAAACGCCGAAGGCGAGGCTCTTTCGGCGACGGAGGAGAGCGACCTCGCCCTCGTGGACGGAACGCCGCCCGTCCTGACGGTCCTCGAGCGGAAGACCATCGGAGACAACGTCCTGCTTCGCGTGAAGGCGGTCGACGCGCTCTCGCCCCTCTCGCGCGCCGAGGGGACCGTCTCGGCGGATCGCTGGCGGCCCCTGGCAGCGGCCGACGGGGCGCTCGACGGACGGGAAGAGGAGCTGACGCTCTCCGTCCCGAAGCCCGCCGGGCCCGCTTTCCTCGCGATTCGCGCCGTCGACGCCTCGGGCAACAGCTCCTCGGTATCGGCCGAGTACCCGGGGGAGTTCCGATGAAGCGGTCCCTCGCAGCCCTCGCGCTCTTCGTGGCCGCCTGCGCCGGGCCGGTCGGCAAGGAGCAGGATCGCGTCCTTCACCGCAGGCTCGAGGGCGAGCCTCAGACGCTGAACGCCCTCATCTCGACGTCCGACCCCGAGAACGTCGTCATCGCTCTCCTGCAGCGAAACCTCCTCGACTACGACGAGAAGCTGAACCTGGTGCCGGGCCTGGCCGAATCGGTCGAGGCGGACGAAAGCCGGCTCGTCTACACGGTGACGCTCCGCGAGGGCGTTCGCTGGGAGGACGGTGCTCCGGTCACGTCGGACGACGTGAAGGCAACCCTGGAAGCGCTCGTCGACCCGAATACGCCCGCGCTGTATCGCAGGAGCTTCTTCGCCGAACTCGACGGGGTCGAGATCGTGGACGCGCGAAGGGCTCGCGTGACGTTCCGGAAGGCGTACGCGGCCCAGCGGGACGCCTTCAACCTGCCGCTCCTGCCGGCCCGGCTCTACCGCGGAACCGACGTGGCGACGAACCCGGCGAACCGCAAGCCGCTCGCGACCGGCCCGTTCCGGCTCGCCTCGTGGGAGGGCGGGACGATCCGGCTCGTGAGGAACACGCAGTACTTCGGCGAGCCGCCCGCCTTCGAACAGGTCGTCCTCCGGGTCGTCCCGGAATCCTCGTCGGCCTTCCAGGGGCTTGTCACGGGCGCGCTCGACGAGTCGCGGCTGAACGCCACCCAGCGCGTCGACGCGGCCAGGGACGCATCGCTGCGCGAGGTGCGATACGAGGAGATCGCCTACACCTACCTGGCCTGGAACAACCGCCTGCCTCTGTTCTCGGATGCCCGGGTCCGACGCGCGCTGACGATGCTGATCGACCGGGAGGCGATGGCGAGGTCGCTCTACGGCGGGCTCGCACGGCCCGCCAACGGCCCGCTTCCGCCGGGACTCTGGCCGCACGACCCGACTCTCCCGCCGCTCCGGCACGACCCGGCGAAGGCCGCCGCGCTCCTGGACGAGGCCGGGTGGAAGAAGGGGAAGGACGGCGTGCGGACGCGTGCCGGCGTCCCTCTCTCCTTCACGCTCTCCTACGGCAGCGCGAGCGACCGGCAGAGGCAGATCATCGAGCTGACGCAGCGCTCGTTCCGCGAGGCCGGCGTCGCGATGGCGCTTGCGCCGCTGGAGTGGGGAGCGTTCGTCGAGAAGGTGGACGCGGGCGACTACGAGGCCTGTTCGCTCGCCCTGAACCTCGACCCGAACCCCGATCTGCGGCCCAACTGGCACTC
>CALBDV010000721.1 GCA_937927565.1 uncultured Holophagales bacterium | reverse complement strand
GAGTTAGGCCGACACCGCCGTGGTCGTGCGGTGCGCGCGCCGCGCGGTCGCTGAAGGGCCTGGCAACGGCTCTCGCGAGCGCGCCGTCGCACGCGCCTGCGGTGCTCGGAACCTGCGCTCCTCGGCCCGGCGTCGTCGCGGGCGAGAGCCGCGCCAGGCCGTTCTTCAGCGGAAGCGTCGGCGTCGCCGACGCGGCGCTTGAGGCGCTGGCACTGCGGGCGCGAAGACCGGGGCGCGGACCTCTGCGCTCCTCGCATCGGCTGCGGGCCTCGCTACGCTCGTCTCCTCGCCTTCGCTGCGGTGCTCGAGCACCGCGCCCCGCGCGCCCTCGCGCCAGCGCGACCGGGACCGCCGGGAGCGACGGCGGCTGAAGAAAGAAGCCTCGCGTGCCCTTCTCGCCGAATTTCTTCTGCACGCGAGGCCGTCGAGGCAGACGACGTCTGCCACCGGGGCCGTCGAGGCTTACGTTTTGTGCCACTTTCTCGCCGACGTCGTGATCGTCGAGAGCAGCTCCTCACCGAGGAGATGCCGCTGCATCTCCTCGTAGCAGAGACGGGGCCGAAGGCGCGGGCGTCGTCAAGGCCGAGCGCAGCTCGCCGCGAAGCGGCCGAAGGGCCTTGACGAGGTCCGCCCCGAAGGCCACCCGGAGCCCCCGTGCGCCCCGGTCCTCGGGCATCAAGGACCGGCCTGCGGGCCTCGCGCTGCGCGCGTCCTTGACGCCCTTGCGGGCCGGGACGCGGTGTCCCTCATATCGCGGAGCCCTTGCGGTCTCCGCGTCGACGAGTCGCCGCGGGATCTCGACGACGACGAAGCTCGAGCTGCTTCCCTCTTTTAGTCGCCGCTCTCGTCGGTCTCTTCTTCGTCGTCCTCCCTCTCCTCGTCGTCCTCGTCCTCGTCGTCGTCCGCCCTGGCGGGAGGCTGCGCGCGCGAAGGTGCCCGAGCGCGGGCCTCTGGCCCGCGCGAGAGGACCGCAGCGCGGCCTCGCGGCCGCACTGCCAGGGCATGAAGCGCCGCGCCGAGAGGCGCCACCGCTGAAGGGATGCCCGGCGCGGGGGCTGCGCGGGCGCGCCAAGGCCCGAGCAGTGAACGCGCAGGGGCTTGGCGTGCCCGGCCTCGCAGCCCGCGTGACGGGCCTTTAGCTGCTCGCGCGGCCGTGAAGCGGAAGCTGAGCTTCCGTAGGCCGCGCGCTCCCTACACCCGCGGGCGGTGACGGCCCCAACTCTGTTGGGCCGCAGGGCCGGCCACGCCGGCCCCGGAGGCGGGAGGCCCGCCCCCTCGCGGCTGAGGCCGCGAGGGACATGGCTGGTGCCGGGCGGCCGAAGTGCACTTCGGCCGAAGCGGACCGGCCCGGGCGCGGCGGCGCGAAGCGCCGGGACACGGAGGCCGCCCTCGGCCGCAGTGACGCGACCGGGGCGGGATGCGAGGGGCGTGACGGGCGGGAGGCCGGGAGGGACCCGCCCGGCGCGACGCTCGCAGAGCGTCCGGCTCGATCGGGCCTTCCGCCGGAGCCGCCCGCGGGTGGCCATCGCTACGGGGGAGACCTGCGGTGCCGAGGAGTGTGGGTAGCCGGGATCGGGGTGGCCGAGGCAGGATGTCCTTGTTGGATCTGGCCCGACCGAGCGAGGCCTGAGACGCCGGTACGTATAGGTAGAGGCCGGCACGGAGGGGCTGAGACGCCAAACACGTAGATTCGGGGATCGGTGGCGGAAATTTGGAGGCGCGGTGGAGAGTAGCGATCAGAAACAGAGGGTCCGTGAAGCGGTGGCAGCCGCTCGGGGGCGTGACGCGGGGGGGTACTTCTCGGAGCTGGCGGCCTCGCATGTCCTGGATGGGCTGAGCCGGTACATCGAGCGGAAGTGGCCGAAGGCGGACCCCGAGATGGTTTACGAGGTGGTCACCTTCGCCGCCGACCGGCTCTACGAGGCGTCGTCGGACGGGGGCGCGCCCGAAAACGCCATCGGCTACATGTGCGTCGTAGCCCGGAACCGGATGCTGAAGCTCTACCGCATGCTGCAGAGGCAAACGGACGCGATCCCTGATCTTGAGGCCCCGTCGGCTATCACCGAATCAGAGGGAGAGTCGGCCGAGCACTCACTCGGCGAGGCTCTCCGGATCGCCCGGGAGCTGATCCCTCGCTTGGGGCAGGCGAGCGTGCAAGCAGTCATGACAGTCGTCTTCGACGCCATCGAGCGGGGCGACGAGTACATCGAGAACGAGCGGATCGCCGCGATCACCGGTTTGACCCTGGAATCGGTGAGGCGATCGAAGAACCGAGGGTGGGAGCGGCTTCGTCGTGAAGCCAGGAAGGCCGGCCTCGTCCTGCCGGAGGAGCTGAAGGCCGGTGCGGATGACGAAGGCGAAGAGGGGGATCCGGAATGAACAGGACGAACGACGCTTTGACCGAGAAGCCGGACGCGGAAACGGCACGAGCCTTCTATGACCTGATCCGCCACGCGCAGGCGGTCGCGCCCGACCTCAAGCTCGATGGCGAGGAGGTCCTCGCGGAGGGGCTGGCGAATCCGCTGCCCCCGCTGGAGGCCGAGAAGCTCCTGACGCGGCTGATCGATAGGCTCCACGCCGTTGTGGCGGCGCGAGGTGACGCGCGTGAGAGGGCGACGCTTCAGGGCGACGTGAACGAGCTCGTGCGTCGAGCCATGGGGCTCCGCGAACGATTCCGCGAGGCGACGCCGGCGCGCGGGCCGATGAAGAAGGCGCACACGGTGCACCTGCTCGACGAGTACAACGGGATCCGCAAGGGGCCCGTGGCGCCGAGCCCGGTCTTCCACGAGAAGGAAGTGCCCGTGGTCGGCGGATTCATCAAGACGACGGACATCAACCTGTGGACGAGGAACGAGAGGCTCGACATCCACGTCGGTCAGTTCCGGGCGAAGCACGGCCGGGCCCCGTCCCCAGAGGAACTGCTGTCGATCATGATGGGTACGGCACCCCTTGAAGGGCTGGGTCGGGAAGACGAATTCGAGATCCTCAGGCTCGCCCGGAGCATCGCGGCGAACGGTGTGCGGAAGCCACCCATCATCGATGTGGACGGAACGCTGCTGGATGGGAACCGGCGCGTTGCTGCGTGCATGTTGATCCTGAACGACACCGGTGAATTCAGCAGCGAGGAGAAGAAGCGCGCGGAGTACGTGCACGTCTGGCAGCTCACGCCGCACGCGACCGAGGATGACCGCAGCAGGGTCATCGTCTCGCTGAACTTCGAGAGCGACTGCAAGAAGGAGTGGCCCGAGTACATCAAGGCGAGGAAGGTCGCCGAGGAATGGGAGTCGATGCTGGCGCTCGAGCCAGAGAAGCCTGGGCCTAAGAAGCAGGCGGAGATGAAGAAGGAGCTCTCGAAGCGCTACGCCCTCGGCCCGGACACCGGTGTCGTTAACCGGTACCTCAAGATGGTGCGCTGGGCGGAGGAATTCGAAGACCACCACATCAACGAGCGCAAGCGCGACCGTTTCGCCGTCCAGCACGCCGCGAACCGTTACTTCCAGTACTTCGACGAGCTGGCCAAGGGCGAGAAGCCGGGCGGTGTCGCCTGGAGCCTGAACCAGGACGACAACTTCAGGCGCATCGTGTTTGACCTCCTCTTCGAGGGGAAGCTCGAGAGCTGGAAGCAGGTGCGGGATCTCAAGCACGCCTACAAGAGCGATGAGGCTCGTCAGTTGCTCGCGAAGGCCCATGAAGAAACGGACTCGGAAACGGCTCAGGGGCAGGTGGAGAACGCCCTGGCTATCGCGAAGGCTGCGGACGCAGAGGCGCGCTCTCTGGGGGCCAACCTGCGGATCGAGAGCTTCACCAAGTGGATCGAGGAGGTGCCTCCCCGGACGCTCCGCGACGATGTGAAGACAGAGAACCTCACGCGGCTCGTGTCGGCCCTGAGGCTGGTCGAGCCGATCATGAGGCAGACGCTGGAGGCGCGAGGCGCCGCGTGAACGACGCGTCTACTGAAGCGGTGTACGGGCGCGTCTGCGTGACGCAGCACGCTGACGCGCTCGTGGTGGACCCGGTGCCGCCCACGGATCGGCACGGGCTGCTGGCGGCTATGCGAGCCACGGTGGGGCCACTCCGGCCAAGCGGCTTGGGGGGGGTGGGCGTTGCCGGAGTGCGCGCGGCAGACCTGCTCTTGGCTGCGCCCCCTTTGGTGCTGAGGTGGACGGAGGCGGCACGTCGATTCGCCGAGAACCGCGCGAGGGGGCGAGATCGGCATGCTGACGTGCACCGGGCTGTCGAGTCCATCAAGGCCGCAGGTGCCCTCCACGCGAAGACGCTGTTGGCCGACTTGGACGACGCGGAACGCCTGGACGGACACCAACTCGTGAACGTAGCCGCCATGGTCGTGCCGGATAGTCCGGGGCTCTGCGTCTTCGATGAACAAGGCGCTGGTAAGACGGTCACGCTCATCTTCGCCTTCGACCTGCTGGTGAAGAGGGGTGAGGCCGACGTGCTGATCGTGCTTGCGCCCAAGAGCATGGTGCCGGAGTGGCCACGGGACTTCGAGCGATTCAAGGGCGACATGTATCGGACCGTGGTGCTCACAGGGAGCCGGCGAGAGAAACGCGAGGCGGTGTGTACACCTGCCGACGTCATCGTGACGAACTTCGAGACTGCCGTGTCCTTGGAGGACGAGCTCGCCTCGCTGGCGCGTGCGAGGGACGGGCGTGTCGTGCTCGCGGTGGACGAGTCCTTCTACGTGAAGAACCTCGATGCACGGCGGACGAGGGCCGTGAGGCGGCTTCGCGAGTGGTGCGGGAGGGCGTACGTGCTTTGCGGTACGCCCGCCCCGAACAGTCCTCACGACCTGGTGCAGCAGTTTGGCGTCGTCGATTTCGGCGTGACCTTCGGCGGCGTCGAGATCCCTGACGAACGTGAGGCGGCACAGCCGGTCGTCCAGCAGGCGATCGAGGCCCGCGGCCTTTACGTCCGTCACCTAAAGCAGGACGTCTTGCCGGACTTGCCGGGGAAGTCCTTCGAGCGTGTCCTCGTCCCGCTCCAGCCCCAGCAGCAGCAGCTCTACGACACGGCGTGTCGGGACATGGTCCTCGACCTCCAGTCGATGGACGACACGACCTTCCAGCGGCAGCTCCCGTCCTTCCTCGCGAGGCGGATGGCACTGCTCCAGATCTGCTCGCACCCGGCGGCGGTGGCGCCCGGTTATCAGGAGACGCCAGCGAAGCTGCTGGCGCTGGACGCCGTCCTGGAAGAGCTGATCGAGCGGCGGGGCGAGAAGGTCATCGTGTGGTCGTCCTTCGTCCACTCCGTCGAGCAGGTGCTGGCGCGCTACCCGCAGTACGGGGCCGTCAGGTACGACGGGGCGGTGGCGACGGTCGAGGAGCGACGCGATGCCGTGAGGCGCTTTCAGGAAGACGAGGAAACCCGGCTCTTCGTGGCGAACCCGGCCGCCGCCGGCGCGGGCCTGACCCTTCATCGCGCACGGGTCGCCGTCTATGAGTCCCTGAGCAACCAGGCCGCTCACTACCTCCAGAGCC
>CALBDV010000720.1 GCA_937927565.1 uncultured Holophagales bacterium | reverse complement strand
GCGAGGGTGGTCACTTTCCGACGCGTGTTGAAGGGGCCGACCTTCACGAAGATGGCGGCAGTGCATGCTGAATGCTGGCGCATCCTCGCACGCGAGTTGGCGGATCGACTCCGACAGCGGAACCAGCTGGTGCGTCGTCGAAACGAGATGCCGAGGCTTTTCATCGGATCGTCAGTCGAAACCCAGAAGATCGCTTCCGAGATCCAGGCAGGCCTCAAACACGACAACGTGGTCGCCACGGTCTGGACGAATCGGGTGTTCGACCCCTCTGGCGTCTCCATCGAGTCCCTCGAGGAACTCGCATTCGATTCAGACCTCGCCGTACTAGTGCTCGGTCCGGATGATCGCGTGGTCGTTAGCGAGCAGGAACTTGACGCGCCGCGCGACAACGTGATCCTCGAGCTCGGCCTGTTCATCGGAGCGCTCGGGAGAAGGCGGGTCTTCATGGTCCTCCACCACGGAGCCGAAACAATGATGCCCACGGACCTTATGGGTGTTTTCCCGTCTGTGGCAGACTTGGCTATCCAAGATCGACTCCGAGCCACTTGGACACGGGCGAAGCCCCCGACGAGAGCGCGGCTGGCGCCTTCGCTCGGCTCGAAAAGGCAGTTGCCACACGTAGCCGCCCGCCGGCGCGTACCATGCGTAGTTCAGCATGCGCCCGGTCAACGGCAAGAGTCTGCGAGCAAGGCGAGGAACGCCTTCAAATCCAGGGTCGCGACGTCGAGCCTCGTCGCCTTGGCCAACTTCGATCCGGGCATCTCGCCGACGATCAGGTAGTCGGTTCGGATCGAAAGGCTGTTTGTGACCTTGCCGCCTAGGGCCTCGATCTTCTCCTTGGCCTCCTCCCGCGACATCATAGTCAGCGTACCCGTGATCGCGAATGTCTTGCCGGTGAGGGAGCCGGTGCGCCCATCGCGCACCTCCTCGAAGCGGACGCCCGCCCGCCGCAACTTGTCCAGCATCACCGCGGTATCAGGGCGATCGAAGAACGCCCGCACCGCGCCTGCGATCACGTCGCCCACACCATCCACTGTCGAGATTCCGTCGGCGGAAGCGGCGGCGAGCCGGTCGATCGACCCGAACGCGTTGGCCAGCGCTCGTGCCGCCGACGCTCCCACATGCCGAATCCCGAACCCGAACAGCAGGCGATCGATCGGACGATCCTTGGCGGCGGCGATGGCGTCGACGAGGTTCGAGATCGCGCGGTCCTTGAAGCCGGGGAGCTGGGCGATCTCCTTCTCTTTCAGGGAGAAGATGTCGGCGGGGTCGGAGATGAGCTTCCGGTCCAGGAGCTCGCTGGCGGTCCGCTCGCCAAGGTGCTCGATGTCCATGGCTCCGCGGCTAGCGAAGTGAACGACGCGTCCCCAGACCTGAGCGGGACAGAGCAGGTTGGGACAGCGGACGACGGCTTCGCTCTCAATGCGCAACAGCTCCGTCCCGCAATGCGGGCACTCCTTCGGCATGACGAAGTCGAGCTCGCTGCCGTCCCTTAGGCTAGGGATGGGCGCGATAACCTCCGGAATGACCTCGCCCGCGCGCCGCACTACCACTGTGTCGCCGATGAGGAGGCCCTTGCGCGCGACCTCGTCGGCGTTATGCAGCGTCGCCATGGAGATCGTCACACCGCCCACGCGCACAGGCTCGAGCACGGCGAAGGGCGTGACCGCTCCCGTCCGCCCGACGCTGACCATTATGTCGCACAGCTTGGTGGTCTGCTCCTCGGGCGGGAACTTGTACGCGATCGCCCAACGCGGGAATCTTGAGGTCGCGCCCAGCTCGTTCTGATCGCTGTGACGATCCACTTTGATGACAGTGCCGTCTATCTCATGCTCAAGGGCATGCCGTCGCGCCTCCATGTCGGTGATGTAGGCCCGCACGTCGTCCAGTGTGGCGCAGACCTTCCCTTCCGGGTGCGTGCGCAGGCCAAGATCACGCAGGTAGGCGAGCGTCTCGGTGTAGCTCTCGAGATGCCACCCGGCAATGCGCACCAGTCCGTGGAAGTAGACGCTCAGCGGCCGCGTCCCTGTGACCTGCGGGTCCTTCTGGCGCAGGAGGCCCGCGGTGGCATTGCGTGGGTTAGCGAACAGAGGCTTGCCGGCCGCGCCTTGCTCCTCATTGATTCGGTCGAAGTCAACAACGCGAAGGAACACCTCGCCGCGCACCTCTAGCCAGTCGGGCGGAGTGTTGGTGCGCAGGCGCGCGGGTACGGCACGAATCGTTCTCACATTCGCCGTCACGTCCTCGCCGACCCGGCCGTCGCCGCGCGTGGCGCCGCGGGTGAGTCGGCCGCGTTCGTAAACGACGGCGACAGAGACCCCGTCGATCTTCGGCTCGGCTACGTACGTCGGCTCGCGCCCGAGGCCCTTGACCACGCGGTCGCGCCAGGCGATCAGCTCTCCATCGTCAAAGGCGTTGGCCAGCGACAACAGCGGCGAAGAATGGCGGGCCGGGGCGAACAGCGTCGCCGGGCTCGCGCCCACGCGTTGAGTCGGCGAGTCGTCGGCGAGCATTTCCGGATACGCCTGCTCGAAGCTCTCGAGCTCGCGGATGAGGCGGTCGTACTCGGCGTCGGAAATCTCGGGTGCGTCGAGGACGTGGTAACGGTAGTTGTGGTGCTCAAGCTGGACGCGCAGTTCCTCGATGCGCTTCCGAGCATCCGAGAGCGCTTCCTGCTGGTCGAGCATCGCTGTCCGTCTATCACAGGCGCGACGTCATCGCCACTGCGCGAGGCGGGGCGCGTTTCCCGGTACGGACACCTTGCGCGTCTGCTCGACGGAGAGGGATAGCCGGCGACATGGGAGGAGCTGCGGGCCCCGTAGAAGGTGTCGCGGTGAAATCCCATCGGGCGACAGCCCTTCGAGACACGCGCTTGTTACTGTCGCTGGTGTTCTCTCTTTTTCGCGCCCGACTGGCGATCCTCGGCTATCCTAGGAAGCTAGGGCAGGAGGGCTGCGTCCTAGTATTGACACAGCGGACGTGAGTGTCTGCATCCGGGGGGATCCAGTTGACCCGTTCGCGCCTAGCCAAGGGTGAGAAGACCCAGTTTGGTTGCCGGTTCCTCTGCGGGGCGCCCGCTGATTCCTTCGAGCGCTTGATCCTCAGGTATTGTGGACTCGTAGCGGAGGCGCGGCTTCCATGAAGAGTGGCGATCCGACAAGCGTGCTACGCATTCAGCCACTCGGCAGAGTGCCTCCTGCGTCAACAGGCCTCCGAGAGTTCATTGCCGCTCTACCTGCAGAGTTGATCGGCGTGATGCTCCGGGGCTCCTGGGCAAGGGGCGACGCCCGAGCCGATAGCGATGTGGATCTTGATCTTCTCCTGGAGATGGAATCGCCCCAAGCGTTTGCAGCTATTAGGGAGGCTCTTCACCTAATACCACGAGCCCAGGCGAAGTATTGGTTAGCGAGTGAGATCCCCTTCCTCAGTTGTGTTCGTCGCGTCGACCACGTGTTCCGCGGCCGCCTGCTCTTTGGGCACTGGCCCTCCTACACAGTGAATGCTGCCGACGTGCGTTGGACGTGTCGTGCCGTTCTTAACGACTTCGTCGGAGATACTCGGAGGAACATTCTGGCACCACCTACCGGGCAAGCACTCGATCGTTTGCTTCGACTACTCCTCTGCGAGTTCGAGCTGGTCCTCTGTTACCGAGAGCAGATCAGAACCCAAACGCACCCGCCGTCCCGAGCGCGCCTTCTTGCTACAGCTCAACTGACTGCGGATGAGGTCGCGATTCTCACCGCCAAGTCACACTGGCAGCTGCTAACGCCGACCGACAAAGATGCGCTCTTGCTCGCGCTCAATTTGCAGACGCGGGCACTCCTGCCGGCCATAGTGTTCCAGGAGGTGCCCTCTGGCTCTCCCGGCGGGTAAGCTGCTAAGTCACGCCCACTTGCTCGGGACTGCGAGCAGGCTCATAGCACCTGTGCCAGTCAGTGTGGTCATGGATACGACTAATCGAGAGTGTCCTCACGACTGCTGGTATTGCTACATAGCGCAGTACAGTCCAAACAGGCCATTGTTCACCGAAGGGGCGGAACTGCCCCTAGAGCGTACGTGCGCGGTGGTTAGTGAGATGGCGTCCGCAGGTGTGCGAGGGATCGAGTTTTGTGGCGCGAGGGAACCACTGTCCTATCCGCACATTCTGCCTCTGATTCGCCATGTCGTCGACTCCGGGCTCGAGCTCGGCCTCATCACGAACGGAACGTGCCTGACCGACGAACTTGCCGAACTCCTTGCGACCCGAGCCTCGTGGGTACGCGTTTCGATCGACTCGTTGAAAGCTAACACCTACAATCGGATCAGGCGGCCCCGAGGCTCCAAGCACTCGCTGGAGGAGGTCGGAAACAGCATCCGAAGGCTTGGCGAGGTGAAGATACGCTCCGGCTCATCAACGGTTCTTGGGCTTTCCACAGTCGTGGAGCCGCGAAACGTCAGCGAACTCTTCCAGCTCGCGCGGTTTGGCAAGGAAAGAGGGTTCAGTTTTCATCGGTTTTGCACCGTTACCCATCCCAAGTCGCAGGCGCTTTTTCGTCGGGTGGACTGGACAGCCGTCACCAGACAACTTGAGAGAGCACGGAGGGCGCTAGTTGACGATAGGTATTCCATCATGGAACCTATTGCACCCGCGCCGTCAGGGCCGACCTCCTTGCCGCGATGCTATAGGGCGTGCTACTTCTCTCTACTGACAGTCGTGGTGGACGCCGAGTTGCAGGTGTATCCGTGTGCAGAGACCAAGTGGCGGCCCGAGTTTCTCCTTGGTGATTTGAAGAGCGACTCCTTTCGGGCTGTCATGCAGGCAAGCAGGAGGTTAAGCCTGGCAAGAGAGGTAGACCATTGCCCGCCTTGCTGTCGGCAGGCTGCGAATGAAGCCCTGGAGAAGGCGCTGCTGAGTCAACCCGATATCACCCCACTTGCTGGGCCCGCTAGCTCGTACGGAGATTCGGTGTTTCTCTGCCGTTACACCAGTACGGACACGGCTAGACGCCGGTGACGCCTGGAGACATGAGCATCAAGAAACCGGGGACGCGACGTGCAATCGCCGCTGGGTACGGTGGACAGTTGAGGAAATGCACTTATGAACCGGGGACGCGTCTGGGTCGGTTCGAGATCGAGTCCCTTTCGGACGCGGAGACGGCTGATTTCGCCGAGCGCCTTCACAAGCCGACGATCCTGGGCTATAGCGCTGTTGGAGCGGACCTAGGTGACGGCAGCCTGGAGGTGATTCCAACAAAGGCGAAGTCATTTATACCGTTGACGCCGCTGGAATACATCCCGAGCCTGCGCGCAATACGGGAGGGGCGGCCGTTCGCGCCGGTGTCCGTCGACTTTGACGTCACAGACGTCTGCAACGAGAACTGCATATTCTGCTACACGGCTGAGTACCGCAAAGCCCGTGCTCACGGCCTCCAGCAGGGGAGCCGATTGCAGAGCCTTTCAACCGACACGGTGCGCGACTGCTTGACAGCGCTCCGGGCGCAGGGCACGAAACACGTCCGGTTTGTAAGCGGGGGAGAACCACTTGCATATCCACAATTGCCAGACGTCCTTAGACATTGCCGAGATCTGGGCCTTACTCTGACGGTGTATACAAACGGGACGATGTTAGGCGGACGCGCAGAAGTGCTTGCCGAGTGTGCGGACTTGGTGCGCGTGAGTGTAAACGCCGGCTCGGACGCAAGTCGAGACGCGCTGCACAGATCGGTGAATCCGGGGCAGTCATATCGGCGCGTCATACGCGCGATAGGCGCGCTAAATGAGGAACGACAATCGCGTCATCGAGAAGGCGTGATGACCATCGGCGCCTCGTTTCTGGTGCATGAGACCAACAGTGCGGAGTTAGTCGAATTCGTCGAGGCGGTTGCAAGTAACGTAGATTTCGTAACGTTTCAATGCGTCTACGGTGCAGAGAAGAGTGAGCTAGGTGACGACGAAGTCCAGACCATCGCAGCTGGTATCGAGGCGGCGGTAGCGACTCGCCCGGATCTGGACGTTTATGTGGGGTCGCGCCTCAAGGCCGTACTTGCGCGAAGTGGTATCCGACCCGAACGCGAGGCCGCGGCAGAGTGGCGATACTGCTTCGAGGCGTACACGATGCCGATCGTCGAGAGCAACGGTTCGGTGAAGATGTGCTCTGCGGTCCGTGGGCGCGATGATCCCGGTTTGGAGATTGGAAGAAGCACCGATGGCCACGAGATCGCCGCGCTGTTGCTGAGGCATTCGCAGCAGAAGGCACGGTATCACGTGCGCGATATCATGGCTCGTTACTGTCGCGATTGCTGCAGTTTCACGGTGAACAGCACTCTCGACGAGATATACAAGCGGCTGGCGGGACTACGTGAGGAGGCATTCTCTCTTCTTTACGATGTGCCCCCGGTTCACACCAACCTGTTCAGCAATGCCCACCTGCTTCGGGAGGGCGAACGTTGAAGGTTGTCTTTCTGGGAACCGGCGCGAGTGCGGGAGTTCCAAAACTGGGATGTGGCTGCGCGAGTTGTGGATCCCGACCTGCGAGAGGCCGCCGACGCCGACGCTCATCGCTGCTGGTCACATCTTGCTCAGGCGTGAGTGTTCTTATCGACACGGCGCCGGAGCTTAGGGAGCAGGTTCTCCGGCTCGGTATTGTGACGGTGGATGCTCTACTCCTCACGCATGGTCACCCCGATCACATCCTAGGGTTCTATGATTTCCACACGTGGATGAAGCGTATGGCGAGACGGGTCCCGGTCATTGCCGATTCAAAGACAATAGGTGTGATTACGACTGTCTTTGGAGTAGGCGGTTTGCCCGCCGTGGACTTGATTCCGCTCGGTGCGCTTGAAGAGGTGTCAGGCAGCCAAGTCTTCGATATTGGCGACGTGCGAGCGATGCCTATGAGCGTTCCTCACGGCCCGAAGGAGGCGTCTGTCGCTTACATGCTTGAGGAGCGCGGAAGTGGCGAACGTCTCGGATACGTGACGGATTGTTCCGTAGTGCCTGCGGAAGTGATGAGGCAACTCGAGGGTGTTCGGCTGCTAGTGCTGGGCGTTGTGAAGAAGGGACCCGACGAGTGCCATCTTAGTCTTGAAAGAGTCACGGACATAGTGCGCCAGCTACGGCCTAAGCGGACAATCCTAACTCACATGTCGCACGAGATAACTGGCAGTGATGTGAAGGGGCTGGGACTGCGGAATGTGCGTGCGGCCGAGGACGGCCTTCGCATCAAGGTCTGATGTTCTGCTTTGAAGGCACATGATGGGTGCTGCGCGTGGTTAGCGGCTTGGTGGCTCACGAGATGCCGGTGTTGTCGATGCCCTTTTCTCAGGGGTGGCATGGCCGGGTCGGGCACCGTAATGTCGTCGCCGTAGACGTTCTGCGGGCGGGAAGTGTGGTCGTCGTCCTCCTGGCGAGGGGGGTGAAGCAAGTGTGGATTTGCGCGGACGAAGTGGCAGTGCGCAGACGATACACAGGTCGGGAACTGTTGGTGGGCGAGCGGGGCGGTCTTAAACTCGACGGGTTCGAGTATGGCAACTCTCCGAGTGTTTTGAATGAAGCGAGGATGGCGAATCGAACTGCGCTTCTATGCACATCTGGATTGAGTCCTGCGGTACTCGCCTTGGCTGGTGCACCCGTGCTTCTTGTTGGGTCGACATTGAATGCGAGTGCGGTCGCAAAGGTGATGTGCGAGATCGGTGGAGAGTGGGCTCTGGTGGGAGCCGCAGCGGCGGGTGTGTTCAGAGCGGAGGACAAGGTGGGCTGTATGCTTATCGGGGAGCGGTACAGGAGGATCGTGCTGCCACGTGAGGGGATAGCAGGGACGAGCGGGGCGAGAGTGGGTTTCGCCTATGTGAGGCGTGTGATTCGACGGTCCGCGAGCGGGAGGTACCTAACGGAGATAGGGGCCGAAGCAGATGTGGAGTTCGCGGCGACGCGCGTTGACACTTACGATCTTGTGCCGTTCTGCCGGTTGCGAGAGGCCGACGCAGTGATGGTCGAAGTATGGGACGGCGGAAGGCGCGGTGTCAGCAATGCATCCGTTGGACCCTCTGCGGCGGGCAGGGCACGAGTATCGAGGAGCTGGTGAGGGGCTCAGAGATAGACGGCGTGTGGGGCGGGTGCCAATGCGTGGTCTGTCGGTCGGATTGGACGTGGCTACCGTGTTGTTGTCAGCGACTCGGTGTAGGTCTGCGGGCTGGCCTGGACCGTGGCGTCGGTCCGGAGGTGGGCGAGGTAGGCGTTCGAGACGATGCCGTCTGTGTTGTCGAAGGGCGTGACGGGGGAGACGGCTTCGCGTGACCAGTCGATGACCCGGACGCGCCGCCGAATCGCCTCCCTGAGAGCGAAGTCGCCGCCGAGGTAGAGGGCGGCGAGGATCTGGCAGGTGAGGCTGTACGTCTCCGTCTTCGGGTCGACGAGCTCGATCTCCACCTCGTCGCGGAGGGCCCGGGAGATCAGCTCGATCAGGAGCCCGAGGAGGAACCGGGTCTTCCCCGACCCGGGCGCCCCGATCACGAGGGCGCTCTTCATCGAGGTGTCGCCCTTCACGCGGACGATCTGGCCGGACGGCAGCCTTCCGAAGGTGAGTGCGCCAGGCCCGGCGAGCCGGCCGCGGACCTCCTCCATCACTTCGGACGAGGGCTTCGGCGGCGCGAGCTTCGGCAGCTCGGCGGCGACGGCCATTTCGTAGGCGCGCTTCCGCTCCCGATGGAGGATCGACCCGACGAAGTCGAGGAAGGTCACGGAGAGCCTCCGAACGGGCCGAACGTCCCGCCGGGCAGGACGGGCTTGGCCGCCTTCGGGTCCACGACCTTCTTCCCGGCCGCCTTCCGGTCGACGTAGTCCGCCCACGGGTCGCGGCTCTTCGGGTTGAAGCGCTTGCGGAGCTGGAGGATTCCGTAGGCGAGGGGAGAGAGGATCAGGAACCCGAGGACCGTTCCGAGCGCGTCGACACCGACACCGGCGCTGGTCCCGGCCTGGGGCGTGCCGCTCAGGGCTGCCCATGGCGACGAGCAGCCCCACGAAGACCGCCGGCGCCAGGGCCAGGAGGAAGAGCACTCCGGCCCAACTCCCGAGCGTCTGCCCGGCCTTCGTCGCCGAGATCGGCAGCGACAGGACGAAGACGACG
>CALBDV010000719.1 GCA_937927565.1 uncultured Holophagales bacterium | reverse complement strand
GCCGTTCTCGGCCGTCGTCAGGATCCAGCGCGAGAGGGCGTTCATCCGCTCGCACTTCATCGGGTTTCTCTTGTAGGGCATGGCCGACGAGCCGACCTGCTTCGATCCGAACGGCTCCTCGACCTCCTTCATGTGCTGCAGAAGCCTCAGGTCGTGGGCGAACTTCGAGGCAGAGGCGGCGAGGCCGGAGAGGGCGCCGAGGACGAAAGCGTCCTGCTTGCGCGTGTAGGTCTGCCCGGAGATGAGGAGGCGCTTCGGAAACCCCGCCTTCTCGGCGACCTTCCGGTCCAGAAGGTCGGCCTTCTCTGCGTCTCCCCCGAAGAGCATGACGAAGGAGGCCTGGGTGCCCGTCGCTCCCTTGCACCCCAGGAACCGGAGCTCGTCGGCGCGCCGGGAGAGCTCGTGGACGTCGAGGACGAGGTCCTGGATCCAGAGGCAGGCGCGCTTGCCCACCGTCGTCGGCTGGGCCGCCTGGAAGTGGGTGTAGCCGACGCAGGCGACGTCCTTCTGCTCGCGCGCGAAGGCGGCGAGCCGGGCGACCACGCGAACGGCGCGCCTCTTCACGAGCCCGAGCGCGTCGCGCAGGACGAGGAGATCGGCGTTGTCGCCGACGAACGCCGACGTCGCGCCGAGGTGGATGAATGGGCGCGCCTCGGGCGCCACGTCGCCGAGGGCGTGGATCTGCGCCATCACGTCGTGCTTCGTGTCGCGCTCGTACCGGTCGGCCGCCTCGAGCTCGCCGTCGGTCGGGACGAGGTGCTCCCGAAAAGCGGCGATCGCGGACTCGGGGATCGGCAGGCCCAGGTCCTTCTCCGCCTCGGCGAGCCACAGCCAGAGCCGCCGCCACGTCGCGAACTTGTGCCGGGCCGAGAAGAGAGCCGACATCTCCGCAGAGGCGTAACGCCCCGTGAGAGGGTTCTCGTACGTGTCGGCGTTCAACCCTGGTCCTCGACGTCCTCGACGTCGGGGAGCCGGAAGTCCTTCGCTTCGTCGGCCCCGCAGAGCGCACAGAAGGCGTTCGCGACGTTCCCCTTCCGGTCCAGCTCGAAGGAGTAGCACGGCGTGTCGCAGTTGTTGCAGATGATGAACTCGACTTCCTCGCTCATCGTCGTCTCCGCTTGGTATTCTCCCGCGGCCGCCACGGGGGTTCCATCATGCCGATCGCCGTCCATTCCGAAATCGGTCGTCTCAGGTCCGTCGTCGTCCACCAGCCCGGTCGCGAGATCGACCGGATGACTCCCAGCATGATGCAGGATCTGCTCTTCGACGACATTCTGCACGGAGCCCGGGCGCGAGAGGAGCACCGGCGGTTCCAGCAGGTCCTCCGGCTCTTCGCGGAGGTCCTCGAGGTGCAGGACCTCCTGGGGGAGGTCCTCGCCGACCCGGACCGCCGGAAGCTCGTCCTCGACGACCTCGCCGCGACCCTCCGGCTGCCGGCCCCGGTCCAGGAGCGCCTCGCCGACCTCGACCCGGAGAAGCTGGCAGCGGCCCTCGTCGAGGGTCTCGAGCAGCCGCACCCGGAGATCACCGGCTCGATCGACTCCCTCTTTCTCCTGCCGCCGGTCCCGAACTACTTCTTCCAGCGCGATCCGGTCATCCCGGTGGGCGATCGCCTCATCCGAGGGTCGATGGCGACGCCCGCCCGGCTCCGGGAGCCCCTCGTCTCCGGCGCCGTATTCGAGCACCACCCCCGGTTCGCCCGTCCCGACGGGATCTTCTGGTTCCGCGAGTTCCGGGCCGGCTGGGGAAAGAACGTCTCCTACGCGAGGATGCGGCCGCACATCGAGGGGGGCGACGTCCTCGTCCTGCGCGAGGACCTCCTCGCCATCGGGTACTCGGAGCGGACCGAGGAGACGACGATCGAGCGGCTTTCGGCGGCGCTGAAGAAGGCCGGGTCCGAGGTCCGCCACATCGTCGTCATGGCGATCCCGCACGAGCGGTCGTTCATGCATCTCGACACGATCTTCACCCAGGCGTCCGAGTCCGAGTGCCTCTGCTACGCCCCGATGGTCGTGGCGGGCGGGGCCGAGGAGGCCGACGTCTACTCCATCGACCTGACGCACGACGAGATCACCTGGACGGCCGAGAAGGACTTCCTGTCGGCCCTCAGGAAGCGGGGGCTCGATCTCGAACCGATTCCCTGCGGGGGGAGCGACCCGATCGCCGAGCAGCGCGAGCAGTGGACGGACGGGGCGAACGTCTTCGCCGTCGCGCCCGGGGTCATCATCGGCTACGACCGGAACGAGCGGACCGCCGACGAGCTCGATCGGCACGGCTACGAGATCGTCCGGGACGAGGACCTCCTCCTCGGCCGGCGGGAGATCGACCCGAAGGGCGGTCGCAAGTACGCCATCCAGCTCTCGACGACCGAGCTGACCCGGGCCCGCGGGGGGCCGCACTGCATGACGATGCCCCTCGTGAGGGAGCGGCTTCGCTGATTCACCGCGCCTCCCGGCTCGCCTTCCGTGCCGCCGCGGTCTTCCTCGCGGCGTCCCTCGCCGCCTGCGGTGGCGGGAAGGAGGCGGGGCCGCACGCGGTGCCGTCTTCGGGCGGGGCCGCTTTCGTATCCCTTTCCCGCGTTCCGCTGCGCGCCGAGCCACAGGCGAAGGGCGCGATCGTGACACTCCTGCCCCGCGGCTCCCAGGTGCGGCTCGAGGCGGTCGAGGGGGCCTTCGCGCGCGTCGAGGCGAAAGGCGGCCGGGAAGGGTGGCTCGAGGCCGGGACGTTCGAGACCTCGTCGGAGCAGGAGGCGCGGGAGCGCCGAACGAAGGCCGTGGCCGATTTCGCAACCATCGAGGGCCGGATCGTCGTGCCCTGTCCCGTCTACCTCGCCCCGGACTACGGCGCGGCGCGCTGGGGTGAGCTCGAGGACGGTGACCCGGTCGAGGTCGTCCTCGCCGAGCACGACTTCCTCGGGGTGCGGCTTCTCGGGATCCCCCTCGCCTTCGTTCCGGCGCACGCCGTCCGGTATCTCGCACCGCCCCGTCCGACACCGGCGGTCCCGCAGCCCGCACCCGTCGAACCGCCGGATTCCCCGGTTCCGGCCGGTGGCGAGACCATCGGGGATGGTTCCAGCGGGGTTCGCCCGGAAGAGACGGACGCCGCCTCGCCCGAGCCGTACGCGGCGCTGCCGTTCGGCGCGGAGCCGCCGGTCCTGAAGACGCGCGTCGAGCCGCAGTACCCCTCCCTGGCCCGCAAGGCAGGGATCGGGGGCGACGTCGTCCTCCAGATCGTCGTGGAACGCGACGGGACGATCGGCAGCGCCTTCGCGGTCCAGGAGGCCCCGTTGGGGCTCACGGCGGCGGCCACGGATGCCGTTCGCCGCTGGGTCTACGTCCCGGCCCGGCTCGACGGGCGCCCCATCGCCGTGGTCAAGACCGTACGCGTCCGGTTCACCCCCGCGGCCCCCTGACGACGGGTTCAGGAGCCGCGGCCCCTATAATCCTTGTGCAACCCTCATGTACGAGCTCGTCTACGAGGTCGAGGGTCGACCCCAGCGCTATCGGATCACCGGACCGGAGGTTTTCCTCGGGCGGTCCAGCGAGAACGAGGTCGTTCTCAACGACTTCTCGGTCTCCCGTCGTCACGCCGTCATCCGGCGCGAGAACGAGCGCTGGGTCATCGTCGACCAGAACTCGACGAACGGCGTCAAGATCAACGGACGTTTCGTCGCCTCCTCGCCGATCGCGCCGGGCGACGTCCTGACGGTCGGGACCTTCTCTCTCACCGTGCGGGAGGAGGCGCCTGCCGTGAGGCCGAAGCCTCCGGTGAAGGCTGTCGGCGACTCGTCCTCCACCTTCGTCCGGTCGATCGCCGACTTCAACCGCGACTTCCACCTCGAGGACTACGTTCCGGAGGACGAAGGCGAGCCGCTGACCCAGTCGGGCAAACGCTCCACCTCGGCCGTGGCCCGGAGCAAGATCTTCGAGATCCTGGTCCAGGTCGCCAAGACGCTCATCCTCG
>CALBDV010000718.1 GCA_937927565.1 uncultured Holophagales bacterium | reverse complement strand
TCGCCGAGCCGAAGAGGGGGCGGAGAAACTGGACGAAGCAGAGGCGTCGAGACGGGGACGAATGCGTCGCTCGTCGGAAGCGCGCGCTCTATGGCAATCGCCGACGGTCCCGCAGCCGTCGAGGCAGGCAGTTTCAGAAACTGCGAGCGGAGTTTCCGGAGCGCGGTTTCGCTCATCTAAAACGGACGGGTGGACTCGCCCGCGTCTTCGTGCGAGGAAGACGAGAGGTCACGAAGAAGGTCCAGTCGTACGTCGCGGCCGCGAACCTGAGCGTCATCCTGCATGCGCTGCTCGGGATTGGAACGCCGCGGGGCCTGCAGAGTCGGCTCCGGGAGGCTCTGGCGGCAATTCTTTTCGTCTGTCGTTTCCTTTACGTGCGATTCGCGCCTTACTCGCACCCGTTGATCGGCGACCGCGTCTGCGGCGACGAGAGGCGCTCGGTCGACTTCAAACATGACGGCTCAAGTCTGTGGATTCGAAAACGGGCTTATGCCACGGCCTGCTAGCGGCACCGTGGATCGAGACCGTGAGGGTGTGCCTGGCGTCCTCCTTCAGATGTGAAGGACGGTAGGGGCAGCCGGTAACGTCATGACGTACATCGTCGAACCTCAGGACGTAGTCTTCAAGTCCAGTCGTCGTCCACGAACGAAGATCAACTGAAAAGAGCTAGAACTGTCGACCGAAGAGCCTAGGAGACGGTCCCAGTAGAAGGAGATCGAGACGTACAATCGGAACGCTCCTCTTCCGGGGGCCGGGCATGGTCTTGGCTCGCTCGCCGGATCGCGCTGAGGCGGTTCTTCTGTCTGCTGACCCGCGCGGCGTTCCGGTCCCGCTGGGTCGGTCCCGGGAGGCTCCTGGGTTCGGTGATGGCCGGTTCACGCCGTTGCCCGGCCCCGTAGACCTTCAATAGGTTGTGCGCCAGGCGGATCAGCGTCCACTCTTGAGCGACCCGGTCAAGCCCTCGAAGCAAGAGCTGGCGACAACCACGCGCCTGTTTGATTTGGCTGAGCACCGGCTCCACGATCGCCTTCCGTCGCGCCATAGTGCCTCTGCCTACTCAGCGTCGTCAGCTTTCGCTTCGTCCGCTCACGGGGCTGTAGGTCTTCTTGTATACGCTCCCGCGGCGGAGTCGATGTCGGCTGCCTATGCTTCAGGCGCCCCGTGGCAATGTGGCCGTCGACTCCCTGCTACCAGAGGTGTTCACGAGATGAACCGAGCGAGGTGGCCTCCGGAATCCGGTCTTGAGACGCGGGCGGAAGCAAGAACAGCTGCTCCGCGACGTCCGGTCGGGGCTTCTTCGCCACGCCGACGATTTGCGGCAATAGTCAGCACTCCACAAGAGTACTATCGTGACGGACGCCTCGTCGACGCCGGACTCCCACCGCCCAAGCGCGGGAGTCGAGTCCCGCACTCTTAAGGTGGCGCGTACCTCGGGTTGGATGCTAATCTCGATGTCTATGAGGGCGGCTTTGCCCCGACCGCGACTCAATGCGCATGTGTACGTCACGCCGGTGTGCAATCTGAAGTGCGTGCACTGCTATTACGAAGCGCGAATGCGCTCGTCGGCGCCGTTGCTGCCCGCCGCCGCGATTGGACGTGTGCTCGAGACGCTGGCGGACGAGTATGATAGCGACGTCCACATGGAAGGAGGAGAGGTCTTCCTCAGGTCGGATCTGAAGGATGTCTTCGCGCGCGTACCTGAGCGCTGCTGGTCCATTGTTACGATCACGACTGGAGGAGCGGCAAAGATCGATGTCCCATTCGAGAAGCTGCGTCTTCTGCAGGCAGTTCGCGTCTCAGTCGAGGGCCACACTGACGATCTTCAGCGGCGAATCCGCCTCATTCCGCTGCAGCCGGTTCTTCGCACGTGCGACCTTCTGCAGACGAACGGAGTTACAGTGACGCTCCGGATCACATTGTACGGAGCCAATTACGGTGTCGTCCCCGAGATGATCGACTTCTTCGCGGCGAGAGGCCTGACGCGCTTCAGCCTGTTCGAGATGCAGCCGGTCGGACGTGGCGTTTCGCTCGATCCGGCGTTCTTCCTTTCTGACGACGCGCTCCGCCGTGCGCTCGTCTCGCTGAACGACATTCCACTTCACCGAGTGACGTCGTTTCGCCTCGGCCTCAAAGCGAGTCGCATCCCGCTGGTGGAAGAGCAGGCACCGATGCTCCGGAGTCGCGGTTTCGCGATTGAGCGACCCGCTGAGACGCCCAGTCTGACAATCAACAGCGACGGGACGATTGGTTCAAGCGCTTGGCAGATCACGGCTGCGGGCGTCGCGGATCGTGCTGGAGTCGTCGACCCGGCGACATTCTCCTGTGACCTGCAGCGGCTCCTCGGGTCGGGTGCGTTGTCGCGGAGATGCGAGTACACGTCGTCGGTGGTCATCTCGTACCCCAGGTCGTGACACGAAAGCGATCGTGGGAATGCCGATAGTCGGTCCATTGGAGGCGTACGGCATCGGCAAGACGCCGCTGCTTCGGTGCGCGTCGTTTGCCCCGACCGGAAGACTCTTCACGAAGTTCGAGATGTACAACCGTGGCGGCAGCATCAAGGACCGTACCGCGTACTACGTCTTCCGCGCGGCGATGGAATCGCCAAGTGCCATCGCGACGCGGCAGCTAGTGGAGTCGACGTCGGGAAACCTCGGCGCTTCGCTAGCCGTGTTCGCCCGCGAGTTTGGTTTCAGGCTGCGGTGCGTGGTCGATCCCACCATCGCGAGGGCAAAGATCGAGCGGCTGCGCGGCGCGGGGGCCGAAGTCGAGTTCGTGACTAGCCCGGACGGTGACCATCGGTCCGAGAGGACCCGACGTGCGGCCGAACTTGCGGCGACCGGCGAGTTCCACTGGACAAGACAGCTCGCGAACCCCGCGAACGTTCGTGCGCACGAAGAGACGACTGGAGTCGAAATCTACGAACAGACTGGCGGCTCCGCTGCGATTGTCGTAGTGGCGGTCGGCAGCGGAGGCACCATCTGTGGCGTGGGCCGGGCCCTCAAGCGGCGGAACCGCGACGTGCGTATCATCGGCGTTGAGCCGGCGGGCTCCACCATCTTTGGAGGCACGCCGGGGCCGTACCTGACTGCCGGCGCAGGACTACGCACGCCCTCGCACCTGCTACGGCAGCACGGCTACGTCATCGACTCCTTCGCACGTGTCGAGGATGCGATGGCCATCCGGGAGGCGCTCGACTTTGCACGACGGGAAGGCGTCGCCGTGGGGATCACCTCGGGGATGACGCTCGCCATCGCCAGGCGCATTTCGGCCGCACGCCCAGACGAGGTCGTCGTCGCGATCGCTGCGGACGGCGCCGACAACTATTGCGACATGATGATCGATCTCGGCGTCGAGCTCGCCGAGCCGACGATCGTTGATGCGAGCAGCTGGTGGGCGGGACAACGCGCGAGACCCGAGCAGTCTCAACCCGAATAGGTCGCACCGATAGCGACCCCTGCGGCTGGACGTCGATCGAGAACCGCGGCTACGTGCTCTCTAAGGCGTAGTCGACGTATGCAGCGAGTGCGGGAGCGCGGAGCGCGGCCTGGCGCCAGACGAGAGAAGTTGACGTGTCGAGCAGCGCTGGCGTGATCTCGTCTCCAAACGGCAGGCAATGCATGACCGCTGCGTCTGGAGCGTAAGCGGCCAGCAGTTCGGGCGTGATGCGGTACGGCCGCGTGGCGTCACGCTCATCGTCGCTCAATGCGCGGTAGAGCCACTCGTCAGCATAGACAGCGACGCAGCCGCGAATCGCGGAGGGGTCGGTCGAGTAGTCGACCGGGCAGCCCAAAGCAGCGGTGAGGCGGCAGACATCGTTGCGCGGCGGGTACGGACCAACGATGCGCACGTGACAGCCTACCGCTGCGGACGCAACAGCCAGGGATGCCGCAACTGGGCCGTCGCCGTTACCGACAAACGCGACCGCTCGCCCGGCAAGAGCGCCGGTGCGCTCTCGCAAGGCTCGAAGGTCGGCCAGGCTCTGCAGGGGATGCCATTGATCGGTGCAACCGTTGATGACGAGCGGTGGTGCATCGCCCGCGGCTACCTCAAGAAGGTCCTGGTCGTCCACCCTGAGCACCGCGGCCCGGACGAAGGCAGCACCCATGCTCTTCAACTCGCTGCGCACGAGGCGGCGCGCCCCCTCGTGAACCTCCGGATTGCCATAGAAGGCCGTCCAGGGGATCTCGAGGAAAGCCAGCCCAAGCAGCTGCGCAGCGCGGGCGACGGAGGTGCGCGTGCGCGTGGAGGCGCGGGCGCTGACGAAGGCAAGAAGACCGTCGCGAGGTCTTGTGGCGCGCTCGCCGTGTTCGACCCAGTCGCGTAAGAATGCCTTATCGACACTGGCGAGCAGGTGCTTCATGCGGTCCCTTCGAGTGGCGCACGGAGACGCGCCCATTCGCGGTCGAGTGATCGAACCGTCTCCTCACCATGGGCACTCCACCACGCATCGCCGAGGACGCCAGCGCCTATGGGGGGTAGCGCCTCCGCGATCCGGTCGCGTAGCGGCGCTTCGGGCGCCCGTGCCGCAGGGCGGCAGGCGCAGCACATTGCGTCTAGGGCGGCCACGGAGTCAAGGCTCAGGACACGATCGTGTCGGTCGAATGTGTCGAGAAGGGGGCCGATGCAACGGGGGCACGTGGTCGCCTCGGCGATCAGCGCCGCGCCGGGATGGTCCTTCGGCTCTAACCAAGCCACATGCACGCGCGAAAGCAGACGCGGCTGGAGACGCGCAAGCACGTCGACCAATGACCAGAGCGAGAGTCGCTCGTACATGCCGCGCTCATACATCCAGGCCACAAGGGTGTGGGGCTTGATGTGGGACGGGAACAGAATGACGTGATCGGCCCCGGCGGCGAACGCCGCGTCCACGGATACGACGGCATCTGTGATCTGCTCGTCGCGGCTAAGGAAAGGTGCCCCGACAAAGAGGTTCACGTTGCTGGACGCGCCCCCTCGATGAATGCCGGTGAGAGCGCGTTCGATAACTGCGTTGTCAAAGCTCTTGTTGATACACACTAGCCGCACGAAGGGATCCATCGACTCGACACCCAGCTCGACCGAGAGAGACTTCCCGCCGAGGAGGGTGAGACACTCGCGGACGGCCTCTGGTGTGATGGTCTCGGGATGGGTCTCGAAGATCACGAGACTCGCGCGCGAGGCGGCGACCAAACGCATGATCTCGCGCCTCATCGGCGCTGGTACCTCCGTCTCGTCGAGCATGTTGAACGGGCTGACCCAGATTGCTGACGCCCGGTCGCCGATCTCGGCAAGCGCGGCACGCACGGCAGCGATAGCCTGCGCCTGCGTGAAAGTATCCGGCAGACCAAAATTGCACATGTTGCAATAGCCGATAAAGCTCCAGCGGCAACCGCGTGTCGGAAACCAGATCTCCGCGACGGCGTCGTCATGATGAAACCAGAACGGCGGCGGCACGAAGCGCGGCCGTCCGCTGCGCAAGACGCGCGAAACAGCGCGAAAGAAGACGGAGATCGCGATCTCCCGGCCTCTGGTCATGCGCCGCCTCCAACCCGCAGGAGCGTGCAGCCGCGGGTGCCGCCGAACCCAGGATTGACTGTCATCACGACGTCGCCGCGTTTCAGGCGCCCGCCGGAAAGCGCCTCGTGTAGGTGTACGAAGGCGTCGTTGGAGTTAAGATGGCCCGTTCGGCCGACGGAATCCGTCACGATTCGTTCTCGAGGGTACCGCAGCAACGAGGCAACTGCGTCCCAGATCGACGTGTAGGGCGTGTGCGGAAAGAGGAATCGGACGTCATTCACAGTCAACCCGGCTTGGCGGGCGCATTCGGTGATCGCGGTGCGAATGGCGCTCGGGTTCACCGCTCGGAAATCACGAATGGCGTCGGCATCCGACCGCGCTCCATCGCAGGCAATTAGGTCCGTGTCGACGTAGGACGCGAGCAGGGCGAGCTTTAGGTCTTGGCGGCCGAGCAGCAGCGCCACGGCTGCGTCGCCCATCGCGGAGTTGAAGAAGAGACGATCGGCGGGCGCCCGCGCGTGGTCGGCGCCTACGACTAGGACCTCGTCGATCGCAGACCCATTGCGCCGCAGCCACGCGGAAGCGGCGCGAATCACAAAATGAAGGATCGCGCAGGGCTGCCCGCTGAGCTCGAGGAGCGGCGTGCTGGCGAAGCGGCGTCGCAGCGCAGCCGCCGCTTCGCCGTCATCTGGTAGCGAGTGTGCGAAGAAGCACGCGAGGGGCGCGATGCCAGGAGGGAGCGCCTCCAGCGCGCCCCCGATAAGCTCCTCGATTCCCGAGGCGATCGGCACGCGGCGCAGGCCGCCGGCGAGCATGGGCGCGAGGAGGGCGGGCGACTCGCCCGCGACTGCAAGCAGGTCCTCGATCGCGACCGATGTGGATGGCAAGTAGACCGTGAAGGCCCGGATGCCGATCATGCACGTGCCTCGAGGAGGCCTGTGAGCTCGTCCTCAACGTCGCCGGCGCGTAGCAGCATCTGCGGCGCGTGGCTGGAGTCGGAAAGAACGCGACCGAGGAGCGCCATCGCGGTGTCGATACTCGAGAGGAGTGGGTCGTTAGCGATGAGTTCTTCGGCAAGTCGCCGCTGAAGCAGCAGTCGCTGCATACGGATAGAGACGGCGAAGAGGGTGCCTCGGCGAAGGGAGGGCTGACGCTGCAGGGCATCCCAGCCTCTGGCGAGGAGGCGAAGCGCGTTGCCGCCGCCGAACTCATGCTGTCTGGCTGCCCGCACGTTGGCAGCGGCATGAGCGACGATCATCCGAATGAGCGAGGGCGTGAGGCGCGGGGAGAGTGGTGCGAGTACCTGGCGCATGACGAACGCGCCGCGCCCTTCCGGCACATCCGCGGCGCGCCAGGCGCGGAGAAGATCCGAGACGCGGACAAGCAGGAGCGGATAGCCCTCTGGGTCGCAGAGACTAAGGACATCGCCCTCCACGCCAAGGACGACGAGGTAGTGGTCGCAGGTCGCGTAGATGTGCCCGTGTCCCACGTAGGAAAGCCAACCGAGATCAACCGGGCCGACGACGGTGGGCCCGCGGCGCAGGCCGGGACGCAGTAAGTCGAGCGCGGCAGGGAAGGAGCCATACGCATCCCAGGTCTGTACTCGGTATTCAACCCCGAGA
>CALBDV010000717.1 GCA_937927565.1 uncultured Holophagales bacterium | reverse complement strand
CTAAGCGTTCGTGCATCCCGTCACGCGATTGGCACCGCTCAACTTCGGCTTTGTGATCGCGGTCTTTCCCCTCGTCTTCGCCGTCCTTGCAATCTGCCTGATGCTCTCCGGAGCGCCGCTCGGCCCCTCCTGCGGCGGCATGCCCGTCGACGTTCCCTTTGCACCTCATGCCACGTTCATTCCTCTCGCCGATACAAGTCTGGAAATCTCCGTGCTAAAGGACGGCACCATCCTCATCGCCACCAAGTGGTACCCCCTTCCGGAATTCGCCGAGAAGATGCGCGAGTATCGATGGCGGGCTTCCAGCAAGCACATCGTCATTCAGGCCGACCGTTCACTTTCCTTCGGGCAGCTTCGTCCCGTCCTTTCGGCCATCCGGTCCGCCGGCTTCACGAACGTGTCCCTCATCACCTTCAGAGGGTCGCGCCTCGCACTCATCTCAAGAACCGCCGCCTAACCCCGGCATGCAGCGGACTCGCTACGCTCGCCGCTGATGCCAGACGTTAGACGGCTGAGACACGCACTCGACCTCACGGGTCCGCTTGATACCTGATGGCCCCTCGACTGACCTCTCGTATGCCATCATCAGACGCTTCAGAGAGGAGGCTCCCATGCCGACTGTATTGAGGAGACGCATCGTCGCCGCTGTCTGCGCTGCGGCCTGCGCGCTGGCGTCGCCTCAGTCACGGGCCGACGACTGCAACCCCGACGTCTCGCGCGTTGACAAGATTACAAAACAGCAACAGGACATCTGGGTTCAGAAAGTCGGCGGCACCGGCTTCGGAGCCAGCCTCATGGGCTCCACGGACATGGCCGTGTCCGTCACGGTCGGGCGGTACGGCAACGTCAACGCGATTAACGTTGAGATCCTGAAAGAGGAGGCGTCGGCGGCGAGCGCGTCGTTCGACTCCTCCCTGCGCGCAGTTAAGGGGAACACCTTCTTCCTGGGCTTCAAGGAGGGTGGCGAACCGCTAGCGTTCGTGGCTACCGACGTGGGCAACCAGACGAAGGTGCGCAACGACGTTCTCGATTTCGGCAATGGAAAGGTCGTCACCTCGGTCGTCCTATCGAGTGCGTTGTCAGACGAGACTCTCGCGGCAATGCGAGACGCGCTCACGAAGAAGCCGATCGACGCGCTTCGCGTTCTTCTGGTCGGAGGCATCCGCGTTGAGTATTCGCTCACGGAGAAGGCCACCAAGAAGCTCATGGCTAAGTTTCTGTGCTTCTTCGAGGCGATGGATAGGCGAGGCCTGGTTCGTACCGCGGCACAAGACCAGGTGCCGCTGAAGAATGAGCCGGAGCGAATGGCCCAGGTCCAGGGTCGTTACGCACGGAAGGGAAAACCGAGCGACTTCATTGACCTCAACGCAGATGGCACCGCAGGCCTCCGTCAGGATGGGCACAGCGTGCGCGGAAACTACGCCGTCCAGGGCGATGCCATCAGCATTACCTCTCCGGAGATGCCAGGCCTGACGAGCAGGGGCCGGGTATCGAGTAACACCCTCACGGATGACGAAGGGATTGTCTGGGAGAAGATGACCGAAGCGCAGCGACTGGCTGCGCCTCCGCTTCCAGACGAGCCGCCTCCGGCGGCGGACGCTGTGCACTCGGCGATCGGACGGTATGTGTTGAAGGTGCCAGCGGGAACAGCCTGGTACATGGAGCTGAAGGCGGACGGAACGGTTGAGTGTCAGTTGAGCGCAACGAAACCTTGTAGCGGCACATACAAGCTTGCGGGGCCTGGCGTCGCCCTCAAGCTTAGCCTCGGTTCAACGAACATGAAGATCGTCGGAAACACTTTGGTCGGAAAGACACAGGTGTGGGAGAAGCAGATCGCGCCGCCGAGCCCTGTTGTCCCGCATTCAACGACTCCGAGCACGACTACTGTGACCCTTCGACTGGGGAT
>CALBDV010000716.1 GCA_937927565.1 uncultured Holophagales bacterium | reverse complement strand
GGCACGTCCCGTGCTTCGATTTCGGCACGGCGACAAGCTGACGCGGGGTGACGATTCTCTGGGTGAGTCCGCTCGGACTTCCGGGCCGGGATTCAGCGTCCACCCTCTGGAAGAACTCTTCCGAAGGGCCAACGACAGACAGAGCACCGTTGGCGAGGAACATCATGAACATGACGGCAGTCAGGATTCGGTTCGTAAAGTCCTCGGAAGCCGCCCGGAGGCTGGGAGTCACGACGAAGACCCTTGCAAAGTGGCGGCACGAGAGGAAAGGTCCAGGGGGATGGATCTACGCCTCCGCGACCATGACGCTGTACCCGGAGAACGAGCTGGAGACGTACATCTTGGAGCGGACCGGGAAGACTCCAGTCTTCAACTTTCGGAGGCCAGCACTTCCGGAGTGACTGGTCAGGAGCCTCCGAACGGCGGCCGGAAGAAGCGGCCGAGAGTGAAGAGCGGGAAGTATCCGGGCTTTCGGTGGGACCCGAAGACCAAGACGGCGTACTTCGAGTTCATCGTCCCAGGGACGGGGTCGAAGATCCGTCACAGGGAATCGAAGCGGTACGAGTCATACGACCAGGCACTCAAGGGATGGTCGAAGTTTCGTACCGGGATCGTCGAACGGCGAGCCCGTGGAGACGTCCTCACCTTCAAGCAGTTCGTGGAGTCCTACTGGGACACGATCACGAGGGGACTAAAGCCGAGCGGAACGGACGCTGACAAGTACCGCCTTGACGCGATCATTCTCCCGGCAATCGGACATCTGCCGCTAGACAAGGTCACAGCCGCCGTCGTCGGCGATCTCGTGCGCGACCAGACGATCGCCGGGAAGATGCCCCGCACGATCAACGGCTACGTCAAGGTCATCAGCAAGATCCTCCACGAGGCCGTGCGACGGGAGGAGATCTCTTCCTTCCCGGTGAAAGGAAAGCTGCCCCATCTCAAGGAGCTGGCCCTTCGCCTGGAGATGACCGTCGAGGAACAGCGCGAATACCTCGCAGCGTTCGACAACGAGGAGGGCTTCCGGAAGTACATCGAACGGAACCGATCCAAGGGGTCGGTGGCTACCAGCCCGCATTTCGGGGGCAACCCCCGGAGCTTCGGGGGCGGCCGCAAACCGGACGGCGCGGCGGCGGGCTACCACTACGACAGATTCCGGACCTCGAAGCCGTTCTTCATCGTCGGCATCGAGGCTGGCCTCCGTCGGGGGGATCTCCTGGACCTTCGCTGGACGGCGATCGATCTCAAGAAGAACGTGATCACGCTGGTAACGTCGAAATGCGAGATCCCGGTTGAGATCCCGATCTCATCCGCGTGCCGGAAGGCTCTGGAGGAGTGCCTCGCACGGCCTGTCGTCGGGCAGCACGTCTTCCTGAACGACGAGGGGCAGCCCTACTCGGAGAAGGCCGTGACGCGCTACCACAAGATCGCCAAGGAGCTGGCGGAGATCACACGGAGGCTCCGCATCCACGACCTCCGGCACACCTTCGGGAGCAACCTCTCCTCGCTCGGCGTCCCCGTTCAGATGATCGCCAAGACGATGGGCCACACGTCCACGCGGATGACGGAGAAGTACGCCCGGCCCGACGCGGAAATCACCCGTTCTATCGTGGCCGAAGCCCTGGAAAAGCAGCGCAAACGGGTCGAAGCCGGGGGAAACGAACTCCTCCGCGAACTCCCCGCCCCAAGAAAGCTACAGCCCCGCTTGCGCGGGGCTGCTAACCCTTTTGAATGCATGATGTTAAATGGCGGGGCCGACGGGGCTCGAACCCGCGACCTCAGGCGTGACAGGCCTGC
>CALBDV010000715.1 GCA_937927565.1 uncultured Holophagales bacterium | reverse complement strand
TCGAATCCGAGGTGGAGGACGCCCGAGGCGTCCTCGTGGAACGTCCCGTCCTCGAGGTCGAGGTCGGCGAGGGCGACGCGCCCCCCCGGGTGGAGGTGGTCACGGAACCGTGCGAAGAGAGAGGCGAGGTCGGCCACGTGGTGCAGCGCCATGCTGCTCACGACGAGGTCGAAGCGGCCCGGAACGGCCAGCGGCAGGTCCGGGGAGACCGGGACAGCGTGGACACCGTCGAGGCCCTGCTCACTCACCTTTCGCTCGAGCACGTCCAGCATGCCGCGGGACGTGTCGACGCCCGTCACGCTCTTCACGAGCGGCCGGAGCGCGAGCGAGACGAGCCCCGTGCCGCAGCCGAAGTCGAGGACGTCGAGGTCGGCGGGAAGGGCGCAGCGCGTCACGATCGCCTCCGTCACTCCCCGCGCCAGGAGGACTCGTCGCTCCTCGCCGTCCCACGTCGCCGCGGCCTGATCGAATCTCTCCGTTCCCGACATCGGATCACTCCCCTCCCCGCGGTGACGGACCGCGCGTGCGTTGGAGAGCATAGGCCTGCAGCAACGTCGCCGCTGCGTCCGCAATCCCGGGAGACGCGACGTGGAGAGCGCGGGACAGGGCTGCGCCTCGCAGAAGGCCCTCTCTGCCGACACCGATGAGGCACGGACCTCAGAGGGAATCACGGGGCAGGGTGGAGAAGGGAATCGTCTAACGGCACGACACGGGACGACAGGAAGGTTCCGGAGGTGGATTTCCGTGAGCTGGGTTGCGTGGCAGCATCTGCGCCACGTTCGAGGTCTGAATCGTTCCTTCTCAGCCGAGCCACTGGATCAGGTACTGATAGCAGTAGGCGTTGTTGGCGGCGTCGGGCATCGGGACTCCCAGGGGGGTGCGGGCGAAGAGGACGGCCAGTGCCTCCCCCCCGGCGCCCGGATGCCCAGAGGGATAGTGGCAAAGATGAATGTACTCGTGAACGAGGTAGCCCGCCTTCTCGGCCTGGCTGTAGTTGTTCAGGAAGAACTTGGAGGTAAGGAATATCTTGTACTGCGACACGCCTGGCGTGGTGTAGGCGGCGAAGTCCGCCGCAGCGGCGGGTGGGTTGGCCTCGAACAGGATGGTCGTCCCCTGCATCCGAGTTCGCACCTTCTGCAGCGCCGATCGTACGAGCCCGGCGTCGGCCGCCGCCTTGGCCGCATTGGTGTTCCATAGTGGGACGGGGATGCCGAAGCAGTCTGACAGGAGCTTCTGGTACTTCTCGGCTGGCGGCTTGACGTTCAGCCGCGCAATCAGCTTGTCCGTCAGGGTCTGGGCCTTGTCGTGTGCAGCACTGACGGTGGCGGTTTCCTGGGGACGCATTCTGGGGTAGGTCGCCATGGTGCACCTCCTTCAACAGACGGAAAGGCGCTCCTCTGGCAGGAAGGGCACGCGAACTGCAAGAACCAGCCAGTGAGAGCGCCTTCAGCCGCCCATAGCATGTGCGTCCCGGCTGGGAAAGACAACGAGAATGCGCAGACAACGAAATGCGCGCGGGCAAGGACGAGTCGGCGGGGAAGCGGAGGATCACGCGTACGGCGCTCGCGTCCAGCGGCAGGCTCGTGCCCTGCGCCGGCAGCGCAGGGGACCGCGCCGGACCTTGCGTGCCGGGTCTGCATGAAGGAGAGTGAGACGTGCCAAAGCCGCAAACCGTCCTTCTCGTCGGCGGCACCGGACGCACCGGCCGGCGTGTGCTTCAGCAGCTCCTCGGCCGCGGCATCCGCGTGCGCGCCGTCGTGAGATCGAGCAGCGGGCTTCCCGCCGATGTTGCGACGAACCCCGACCTGACGGTCATCGAGGCCAGCCTGCTGTCGCTCTCCGACGACGAGGTGAGCCGCCAACTCATCGGATGCGATGCGGTCCTCTCCTGTCTCGGTCACGTGCTCAGCCTCAGAGGCATCTACGGGCCGCCGCGCGACCTCGTGACGCGGGCGACCACGCGCCTGTGCCGGGGGATCGAAGCGCTCGAGCCCGCGGCGCCGGTCCGGTTCATCCTCATGAGCAGCGTCTCCGTGAATCGCCCTCCGGGCCTCGACACGCGCCGGGGCTATTTCGAGAGGGCGTTTCTCCGGGTACTCTGTGGTGTGCTTCCTCCGGCCCGCGACAACCAGCGGGCCGCGGACTTCCTACTCGGGAAGATCGGGCCGGCCAACCCGTTCGTCCAGTGGGCGGTGGTCCGGCCGGACTCGCTCCTGGAGGGCGAGATCTCGGAGTACACGTTGCACGAGGGCCTCGTAAACAGCCTCTTCGCGCCGGGCAGCACGAGGATGGCCAACGTCGCGCACTTCATGTGCGAGCTGGTGACGAACCCGGAGACGTGGGCCGCCTGGAGGTTCAGGCTGCCCGTGATCGTCGACGCTGCGGTGTCGAGCGCGACCACGCCCAAACCGGCCTGAAACTCAGAGCGTGCGTGCGCCGCGGAAGGGTGGGCGGCCTTTCAGCTGTGCGAGGGATCGGCCTTCGCGGCCTCGAGGACGTCGTGCGTGGCCTTCCACTTCGCGGCCTGGGTACCGTGGCCGCGGCCCGGCTCGGCCTTGTCCCACGATGCGTAGAAGGCGACGAGCGCCTCGACACACTTCTCGTGCCGGGCGGCCAGTTCGGGCGCGGCCGCGAACACGCGCTCTGCCGCGAGGAGCTCCGGCTCCGCCTGGCGGAAGCGCCCGAGGCGGGCGAGGCTGCTGCCCAGCCCCTGCCGGGCCTTGGCGGCCGGCCAGAAGCTCTTGCCTTTCGTCCGTTCGTACATCTCCGCTGCCTCGCGGTAGAGCGGCTCGGCTTCGGCGGCGTCGCCGCGCTCCAGGAGCAGGCCTCCCAGGTTCAGCAGGTCGGTCGCGGTGCTCGTGTGGCCATCGGGGTAGAGGCGCCTGCGCATCGCCAGCGACTCGCGGAACAGCGGCTCGGGCGCGACCAGGTCGCCGCGCTCCTGGATGAGGAGCGCGAGGTTGTTGAGTCCGGTCGCCACGTACGGGTGGTCGCCCGGGAAGAGCCGCCGCCGCATCTCGAGCGTCTCGCGCGCCAGCGGCTCGGCTCCCGCGAGGTCGCCACGGTTCTTGAGGATGACGGACAGGTTGTTGAGGGCGCCCGCCAGCCGCGGGTGGTCGCCCGGGTAGAGGCGCCGGCTCATCGCGAGCACCTCGCGGAAGAGCTTCTCGGCCCCTTCCAGGTCGCCGGTGCCCCTGTTGCCACCGATCATCAGATTCGCCAGGTTGTTGAGGCTCTCGGCGACGTCCTGGTGGTCGCCGGGGTAGATGCGCCTGCGCATCTCCAGCGCCTGGCGGGCGAGTGGCTCGGCGGCCGCAGCGTCGCCCTTGTCGTCGAGCAGCTGCGACAGGTTGTTGAGGTCCATCGCGACCCGCGGGTCGTCTCCCGGGAAGAGCCGCTGGTCCATCGCCAGCGCCTCGCGGTAGAGCGGCTCGGCCTTCTCCAGCTCGTCCTGGTCGTTGAGCAGCTGCCCCAGGTTGCCGAGAGCCTCGGCGGTCTCCTCGTGGTCCCCGTCGTGCAGCGATCGTGCCAGCGGAACGGCCGGCGCGAGCATCTTCGCCGCCTCGTCGTAGAGGGCCAGCTCGCGGAA
>CALBDV010000714.1 GCA_937927565.1 uncultured Holophagales bacterium | reverse complement strand
CCGAGCCCGAGAACACCGTGCCTTCCCCTCGCCCGGACTCTCCCTCCAGCCCCGTCGCCGCCGTCATCGACGCGAGGAGGCGGGACATCGGCGGCCTCGCCGTCCGCCGCCTCCTTCCGTGGAGACGGCGGCGCCTCGTCGGCCCCTTCGTCTACTTCGACGAGATGGGTCCGGTGAGCCTCGAGCCGGGCACCGGGCTCGACGTCCTGCCGCACCCGCACATCGGCCTCGAGACGGTGACCTACCTCTACGACGGGGAGCTCCTCCACCGCGACAGCCTCGGGTCGCGGCAGCTGATACGGCCGGGCGACGTCAACTGGATGACGGCCGGCCGCGGCATCGTCCACTCCGAGCGGACCCCGCCGGAAGCGCGCGCGGCGGGCGCCCCGCTCCACGGGCTCCAGCTCTGGGTCGCCCTCCCGCACGACGCAGAGGAGGCGGACCCGGCATTCGTCCACCACCCGGCCGCGACGCTCCCCGAGCTCGACCGGGAAGGGGTCCGGCTCCGGGTCCTCGCCGGTTCCGCGTACGGGGAGACGTCGCCGGTGAAGGCCCGCGCGCCGCTCTTCTACGTCGACGTCGCGATGCCCGCCGGCAGCGCGCTGCCGCTTCCCGACGAGCACGAGGAGCGGGCTGTCTACGTCGTCTCAGGATCGATCGCGGTCGGCGCCGAGCAGAGCGGGCCGGGGCGCATGCTCGTCTTCGCGCCACGGGCCGAGGTCGTCCTCCGGGCCGAGTCGCCGGCGCGGGCCGTCCTGATCGGCGGCGCGTCCCTCGAGCGCCCGCCGTACGTCGACTGGAACTTCGTCTCGTCCTCGCGCGAGCGGATCGAGAGGGCGAAGCGGGACTGGAGGGAAGGCCGGTTCCCGCGGGTGCCCGGCGACGAGGCCGAGTTCGTCCCCCTGCCGGGGTGAGGCGGCGGGGCGCGACGAAGGACGATCGCGGCCTGCGGTCCCGTTCTGCCGGCGTAGAATAGAAAATCAAGACCTGACCCCATTCGGAGTCCGGGCCCGCCCGCGGTCGGAGGGGGCTCAGGTCGCCTGGGGGGAGGACTCGGACGACGGATCGGGGAGGTATGTGGACCGCGCGAGGAGCCCGTCCACGACGTCCGCGGGCGCGGGATGGGCGAAGTAGTAGCCCTGACCGAAACCGCACCCCATCTCGAGGAGCTGATCCGCCGTCGAACGGTCCTCGATCCCTTCCGCGACGACCCGAAGGCCCAGGCTCCTCGCGAGGTCGATGCTCGAGCGGACGATCGCGCGGCTCCTCTCGGACCGGGAGACCTCCGCGACGAAGGAGCGATCGATCTTGATGCCGTGGACCGGGAACTGCCTGAGGTAGGCAAGGGAGAAGTATCCGGTTCCGAAGTCGTCGATCGCGAGACGCGCTCCGGTCGCCGTGATGCGTCCGAGCATCGCGAGCGCTATGTCGGGGTCGGACATCACCGCCGTCTCGGTCAGCTCGAACTCCACGAGGGCCGGGTCGACGCCGACCCGCCGGATGATCTCCTCGAGGCGCTGGGCGCAGTTGCGGTCGAGGAGGTTCCGCACCGAGAGGTTGATTCCCATCGTCAGGTCCGAACGGTAGGCGTGCCATCGCAGGAGCTGCGTGAGAGCGTCCTCGACGACGTAGTACGTCAGCGGGTTGATCATCTCGCTCCCCTCCGCGAGCGGGACGAACGCGCCCGGCGCCAGGAGCCCGAGCCGGGGATGCGGCCACCTCACCAGGGCCTCGAACCCGGTGATCCCGTCGGACGCGAGGTCGACCTGCGGCTGGAAGTGGACGACGAGACCCCCATCGCGGATCGCCCTCGAGAGCTCGGACAGGAGCGAGAGCCGCTCCGGAGTGTCGCGGTCGAGCCCCCGCGAGTAGCTCGCCACGCTCTCTGGCGAGCGCTTCGCGTGGTGGAGGGCGATGTCGGCGCACCGGAGTAGCTCGTGGCTGTCCGAGGCGTCGTCGGGAAACATCGCGACCCCGGCGCTGGCCCGAACCTCGAGGGAGAGGCCCGCGACGTCGAGCGGCCGCGCGAGAACCTCCAGGGACCTGCGGGCCTCCTCTTCGAGCCCTTCCGGACGTTCGACGCCGGGGAGGAGGATGGCGAACTCGTCCCCCCCGAGGCGATAGACCGCGGCCGGCCCACTGCCCGCCTCGCCGAGGAGACGCAGCCCGATCTGGGTGAGGAGCCTGTCGCCGACGGTGTGGCCGAGGGCGTCGTTGATCTCGCGGAAGCGGTCGATGTCCAGCAGGACGAGCCCCGTTTTCGCGGGGGCTCCGCTTCGCGTCGCGAGCGAGCGGAAGTCGCGGTGGAGGCCGTCCCGGTTCGGCAGGCGCGTCAGCGAGTCGTGAAACGCCTGGTACTCCAGCCCCTCGAGGTGCTGGGCGTTCGTGATGGCGAGGGAGACCGCGTGGGCGATGGCCTGGTAGATCTCGACGTCGAGCGTGCCGGGCTCCCGTTGCTCGAGAAAGGCGAGAACGAGACCACCGAGCGCCTGCTCTCCGAAGACGAGGGGAATCGAGATGACCGAGGAGACGCCGCGGGCGGCGAGGGCGAGGCGCGTCCCGCGAAAGGCCCGCGGGTCGTTCGCCAGGTCCGCCGACGTGACGATCCTCTTCTCCCGGACGGCGAGCCCGACCAGGCTCCCCTCGATCGGGACGACGACTCCGGCCTCCAGCTCCTCGGGCGTGAACCCGCGCTGGGCGAGGAGGCGGAGGTTCGATCCGTCGTCCGCCAGGAGGTACATGCCGACGCGGGAAGACCCGCTGTGCCGAAAGAGAGCCCGAACGGCCTCCTCGCCGATCGCAGCGATGTCGAGCCTCTGCTGGAGGCGTTCCGCCAGACCATTCAGGAGGCGCAGCGCCTCGTTCCGGATCTCGAGCTCCTGTCGCGACTCCTCGGCGGCCCTTCGCGCCGCGTCCAGCTCCTCGATCTTCTTCTCCAGCTTCCGGGTCACCCTCAGGTCGTGCTCCCGGTGGAAATCCGGCTCCCGGAGGATGTCCGGCCGTGCAGTCGCGGGAGAAACCCGCCCGGCGCCGGCGAGGACGTCCCGGATGATCCCGACGAACTCTTCCGGTGGCGTCGGCTTGACGATGAAGGCGCTCGCACCCAGGCCGAGCGCGAACTCCCGGTCCTCGTCCGTCGTGTAGGTCGCGGTGTAGAAGACCAGCGGGATCGGGGCCAGCCTCGGGTCGACCTTCATCTCGCGGCAGAGCTGGTAGCCGTCCATGACCGGCATCAGGATGTCCGAGATCACGAGGTCGGCGCCGGCGCGGCGAAGCTCCGCCAGGGCCTCCGCCCCGTTGCCCGCCGCAGTTACCTCGTGTCCGTGAGCCCTGAGCAGCGCCTCGAGGAAGTAGCGGTTCTCGACCAGGTCGTCGACGACGACGATCCTCATGACGCCTCCGGAAGGAAGCCCGCGATCTGGCCCATGATCGCGTCGGGGTCGATCGGCTTCTCGATGTAGCCGTTGCAGCCGGCGGCGAGGAGGCGCTCGCGGTCGCCGGTCATGGCGAGGGAGGTGACGGCGACGATGGGAACACCGCGTGCCGCCGCCGATGCCCTTATCCGCTTCGTGGCCTCGAACCCGTCGATCCCGGGAAGCTGGATGTCCATCAGGATCAGGTCCGGCAGCTCCCGCACCGCGGCCTCCACGCCCTCCTCGCCCGTGACCGCTTTCAGCACGACGTGTCCCATCCTCTCGAGGATGAACGTCATCAGGTACATGTTCTTCTCGTTGTCCTCGATCACCAGGATCCTCTTCACGCAGGCTCCTTGTGGGGCTCCACCGGGAGGGTGAACGCGAACTCGCTCCCGCGACCGGGCTCGCTCTCTGCGCCGATCTCTCCGCCGAGGAGCGTGACGAGCTTGCGGGACAGGTAGAGCCCGAGGCCAGTGCCTTCGCGAGCGGGAAGCCCCGTGGCCGTCACCCGGCTGAAGAACTGGAAGAGCCTCCCCATGTCCTCCTCCCGGATCCCCGGTCCCGTGTCCCGCACCGCGACGCGGGCCGAGCCGTCCCGCTGCTCCAGGACGACGGTGACCGTACCCCGCTCGGTGAACTTGACGGCGTTCCCGACGAGGTTGACGAGGACCTGGCGGACGCGGCTGCGGTCGCTCACGATTCGGAGGGACTCGGGCGCTTCGAGCGCGAGCGCGAGCCCGGCTCGCGCCGCGGCGGGCCCGAGGGAGTCGAGGACGTCCCGTGCGAGGCGTACGAGGTCGACGTCCTCCGCCGCCAGGCTGATCTTCCCGGCCTCGACCTTGCTCAGGTCGATGATGTCCGTGATGAGCGCCAGGAGGTGCTCCGAGCTCCCCTTGACCATGCCGAGCTGCTTCTTCTGCTCGTCGTTCAGCGGCCCCGCGAGACCCTGGAGGAGGATCCCCGTGAACCCGATGATCGAGTTCAGGGGCGTGCGCAGCTCGTGGCTCATGGAGGCGATGAAGAGCGACTTGAGCCGGTCGACCTCCTGGAGCCGCGCGTTGGCGGCCTCGAGGTCGGTGGTCCTCTGCGCGAGCTCCGCAGTTCGCGCCGCGACGAGCTCCTCCAGGTGGAGCCGGTGCCGCTCGAGCTCCGCCTCGGCCCGCTTCCGCTCCGTCGCGTCCGTGTTGATGACGAGGATGGACCTGGGCTCGCCCCGATCGTCGCGGAGGAGCGTGCAGCTCACCTCGACGACGACCTCCCGGCCCGTCCGGGTCGTGAAGACCTCCTCCCCGGACCACTCGCCGGCGATCCGGATCTGCCCGGACGCCTCGAGAAAGGCGCTCGGGCTCCGGGAGAAGAGCTCGGTCACCCGCCGGCCCTCCGCCTCCGCGGCCGGCCAGCCGAAGAGCCGCTCCGCCCCCTTGTTCCAGTAGCGCACGATGCCGTCCAGGTCGCGCACGAGGATCGCGTCCTTCGCCTGGTCCAGGAGGGCCGCCTGGGCGGCGAGCCTTTCCTGCGCGACGTGGCGTTCCGTGACGTCGTGGACGATCCCGAACAGGTTCGTACACCGGCCGTCGGCGTCGAAGATCGGCGTGACCGAGACTTCGCCGTACTTCGTACCGGCAGGGTAGACGGTCGTCTCGTTCCAGGTGATCGTCCTCCTGGCCTCGATCGCTGCGGCGTACTTCTCGAGCACGATCGCGCGCGCCGGCTCGGGGATCACCTCCGCGACCGACCGCCCGACGACGCCGCTCTCGTCCAGGCCGGTCGCCCTCAGGAAGGCCGGGTTCACCGAGAGGAACCGGTAGCCTCCGTCCCGCTCGACCTCGAGGTAGAAGAGGACGTCGGAGACCGCGCTCGCCATCAGCGCCCTCAGCCGTTCGCTCGAGCGGATCGCCTCCTCGGCGAGCCGTCGCTGGTTCTGCTCTCTCACGGTCAGCCAGGCCCGGGCGGCGACACCCGCGAGCAGCATCCCGCCGACGTAGACCAGGCCGACGACGATCGCCAGCCGGTTCCGGAAGGAGTTCAGGCTGGCGAGGAGCTCCTTCTCCGTGGAGGTCACGACGATCGACCAGAAGGTGTTTCCGAGCCGGATCGGCGCGTACAGCGCGTAGTTCCGCGTCGAAGCGGTCTCCCGGTCCCCGACATCGTCGCTGGCGTAGGTCGCGACTCCCTCCCGGCCCTTCAGCATCTCGGTCACCATGGCGAGGATCGAAGGGCTCTTCGCGTAACGCTCGAACGCCGACGTCCCCGTGAACCCGGGGATAGGGGTGTAGAGGAACGTCCCGGCGCGGCTCACGACCCACGCGTGACCGCTCTCGCCGATCCGGATCACGTCGAGGTGACGCCTGGCGAGGCTCTCGAAGTTGACGACGACGGCGATCGTGCCCCTGAAGACGCCCCCCTGGAGCACCGGAACGTGGAGGGCGATGCCGTCGAACCCCTGGACCGACCGGAAGACGTCGCTCACGACAGGCCGGTGGTCGCGCAGGATCTCGCGCACGTGCGCCTGGCCCGAGATGTCGGCGCCCTCGGACCCCGTCGCGGGGTACGAGACGAGGATGACCCCGCGCTCGTCCACCCTGCTGAGGGACCGGAGCTGCTCACGGTGCGCCTCGAAGAAGAGCCTCATCTCCTGCCGGCCGACCGCTCCGGCCGCGGCGATCTCGTCCATCCCCGCGAGAGCGGTGAGGGACCGGGTCCACGTCGCGAAGAAATCCTCTATTCCCCGAGCCGCCTGCCGGGCGTGGATCCTCTGCTCCTCGTGGAGCTTCGCGACGGCTGCGTCCTTGGCGTCCCGGTAGAAGGTGAAGAAGAGCAGGCCGGCACCGCCACTGAACGCGATCACCAGGGCCGCGAAACCGGCCCACCGTGCCGCCCTGCCCCGCGGCCGAGGCGCGCCGGGAAGGTCCGCCTCCTGTGTCACGTTCTGCCGCGGACACATCGGGGGCATTGTATTTCGGAAGCTCCGACACGCTTCCGGGGGGATCCGCCGGGCGAAGGCCGGGCGTTTCGTCGACTTCTCGTCCCGCGGCTACAGGAACGCGCGGAGGCTCTCGTCGATCCCCTTGCGCATCTCGTACCACCATTCGAGCGCAGCCTCGTGCCTGTCTTTGTCGAACGCGTCGACCCAGCGGGCGAGCTCGGGATCCGCGTCGCCCTCGACGTCGCGCCGGCGCTTCAGGTACGCGACGACGAAGTCGACGTCGCGCTCCGATTCCCAGAAGACCGAGGCGTTCCGGCTGTTGATCCGGCTCGCGGTGACGGCGACGGCCTTCAGGTACTCGTCCTTCAGTCCGTAGACCGCGCCGACGATGTCGGGGAGCATCTCCTCGGCCCAGCCGCGGTGAAAGCGGCAGACGCCCAGGTCGTCGATCGCGAGCTCTTCCTTCATGCGATCCGCGCAGATGCGCCCGAGCGTCCGCGGCGGGAAGAACTCCGGGCCGTAGAACATGTAGTACTTGCCCA
>CALBDV010000713.1 GCA_937927565.1 uncultured Holophagales bacterium | reverse complement strand
CCTTCCGCGTGCGCGGGACCATCGGGCTGCAGGTCTTCTCCGCTCATCGACATCTCGGAAGGGTGCGGATCGATCGTACCAGCGCGCCGCCGCGCCGCCCCATAGACTCCGACGGTGCCCCGCCGAAGCCCTTCCGCTGCTACTTTTGGCTGCGGGGCCGCCGCCCTCGCCTCGGTCGTGCTCTCCTTCGTCATGCTGACTTCGCTCGTCCGCTCGATGATCTTCCCCGCCTCGCAGGCGCCGTTCCCCGAGCCGGGCCGGGGCGAGGGGTGGGCTGTCGTTCGCTACGAGACCGCGGACGGCGTCCACCTTGCCGGCGCGTACCTCCCGCCGCCGTCGCCCGAACGTCCCGTTGTCCTCTACTTCCACGGCAACGCCGAGGCGGCGGCGCACAACCTCCCTCTCGCCGAATCGCTCCGCGCTCGCGGCCTCGGCGTCTTCCTCGCCGAGTACCGCGGCTATGGCGGGCTGCCTGGCTCTCCGTCCGAGGAGGGGCTGTACGCCGACGGCGAGGCGGCGCTCGCGGGACTCGAACGGCTCGGCGTCCCGCCGTCGCGCGTCGTCCTCGTGGGCCGTTCGCTCGGCTCCGGCGTCGCCGTCGAGCTCGGTACGCGTCACCGCGTCGCCGCGGTCGTCCTCGTCTCGGCCTACACGTCGATCGTCGACATGGGGCGAACCGTCGCCGGCCCGCTCGCCTCGCTCGTCATCCGGGACCGCTTCGACTCGCTCTCGAAGGTCGCGCGCGTCGCCTCGCCCGTCGCCCTCCTCCACGGGACCCGCGACGACGTCGTCCCCGTGGCGATGGGCCGCCGCCTCGCCGCCGCACGGCCCGACGCGCGTTGGGTCGAGGTGCCCGAGGCCACGCACAACGACTTTCCGGGGCTCGCGGATCTGCTCGCCCGCGAGATCGAGAGCATCCTCACAGCCCCGCTCTCGTCCACGCAGCCGTAGACCGGCAATAGCGAAGGCGGTAGCGCGCTCGCAGCGCGCTACGATTCGCGCCGATGGGTACGATCTCGCCGCCTCCCGGACAGCCGCGCTCCACTGTTCCCACGTACTCGGCCCCGGCGCCTGCCGGCCGGTCCCCCTGGACGCTCGCCCTCTTCGCGCTCGGGGCCATCGCAGCCGTCCTCTACTTCCGCCGGCCTAGCTATCTTCCCGACCTCACCCTCCCCTCGGCCACCGCCGGCGGAACCGCGTCCGGTTCCTCCGCCTCGCCCATCCACTGCACCGGGGCCAGCGGCTGCCTCGTCGTCTACGTCGCCCCGTGGTGCGGCCCCTGCCGCTCGTCGCTTCCCGGGGACGTCGCGCTCGCCGACCACATCCGCACGAAGGGCTACGAGACCGTCTTCGTCGTCGGGATGGACAAGACGGAGGCGTGTCTCGACATGACGAAGTCGATCGGGCGCCCCACGCGCCTCGACGTCGACGGGAAGTGGGCGAAGGCGGCCGGCGTCCGCGGAGTCCCGCACTTTCTCGTCACGACGCCAACGGGGAAGATCAGGAAGCGCCAGGCAGGGGCGTACATGGCCCCGCCCGAACAGGTCGCGGAGCTCCTCGGGATCTCCTGAATCCGGTGCTGCCGGGTCACGGGTAGACTTCTCCCGTGCCCGCGCTTTCCACGAGACTCACCGATCCGGACGCGATTCCCTACTTCCTCTGGGACGATCCCATGACCGTCTCGGAGCTCGAGGAACGCCTTCGCACCGCATCAGAACCCGAGCAGCTGAGGCTTCGGGCCCTGATTCTCCGAGAGGCCAGGGACCCCGACGTCTGGCGGTTCGTCTCACCCGAGGAGATCGTCCGGCTGTGGCCCCAGCTCGCCGGACGGCTCGGGGTCCGGCGGGGATTCTGGGAGTTCCTTCTCGCTCGCTGGAAGCGGCTCGGGCACATCGATCTCGTGCGCAGCAGAGCCCCTCAGATTCACCCCGAGAAGCTCGATCGCGACGGTGTCCTCGTCGACCCCGCCGCCGAGATCCTCGCGAACAAGCTCTGCACTCTTCTCTCCCGTGGGGAGGTGCGCGGCCTCGTCGACGTCCTGTCTCTGGAACGCTCTGGGCTTCGCGTCGAGGACGCGCTCGTACCGGCGTCGTCCAAGGACGGCGGCCTCACGCCCGCCCAGCTCGCATGGGTCCTCTCTCAGATCACCGTCGGTTCCGACGCTCGCATCCCCGCAGGCGTCACACCAGTCGAGCTCCGGACCTTCCTCGAAGACCTCGTCTCCCGCCTGACCCGACTCGCCTATCCGGGGACAGCGCCGCTCTGACGGCACATCTCCGAAACGTCCCCGCTATAATATAAAATCAAGACCTGACCCCTAGTTCACGGGATCGTCGTCGTCGGGGGCGAGGGTCGGGTCGGCCGCCGAGAGGCGGGGGTGGTCTGGGGCGGGCGCGAGGGAGGAGTCGACCGTTTCGTCGAGGACCCAGCGCTCGTAGAGCGTCTCCGGGAGCTCTCGCAGGAAGCGGCTCGGCTCGGTGACGACGACGACGCCGTAGCGGTCGTAGGCCGAGAGCGGGTGGACGAGCATCAGCTCGTCCTTCGCGCGCGTCACGGCGACGTAGAAGAGGCGCCGCTCTTCCTCGAGCCCCTCGGGAGTGCGTGCGGCGCGCAGGTTCGGGAAGCGGTCTTCCTGGAGACCGAGGACGAAGACGGCCTTCCACTCGAGCCCCTTGGCCTGGTGGACGGAGGAGAGGACGAGCCGCTCGTCGTCTTCCTCTCCCGCCACCTGGTCCTCGCCGACCGGGTCGCCGAAGAGGGTCACCTCCTCGAGGAAGCGGCCGCAGTCGTCGTAGGCGAGGGCGAACTGCGCGAGGGCCTCGAGGTCGTCGAGGCGCGCGGAGTGGTTCGGGAACTTCCCCTTCGCGACGTCGCCGTAGCCGCCGTCGTCGACGACGTAGCGGATCGCCTCGGCCGGCGAGGAGAAGTACGACGGCTTCTTCAGCGTCTTCATCGTCTCGCGGAAGCGCAGGAGCCCCGCGCGGGCACCGGCCGGCGCCTTTCCCAGCTCGAGGGCGAGGAAGGCGGCGAGCGGCTCCGGCGACTCGGAGACGGCTTCCCAGAGGACCGCCGCCGTCCGCTCCCCGACCTTCGGCAGGAGCTTCAGCGCCCGCTTGAACGACATCTCGTCCTTCGGGTTCACGAGGAGGCGGAGATGGGCGAGGACGTCCTTGACGTGCGCCTGCTCGAAGAAGCGAAGGCCCGAGCGGACCTCGTAAGGGATGCCGCGGCGCGTCAGCTCGATCTGCAGCTCCAGCGCCTGGAAGTGGGCGCGGTAGAGGACACCGATCTCGGAGAGGGGCGTCCCCTCGTCGCGCAGCTCGAGGACGCGCTGCGCGACGAACTCGGCCTGCTGCGCGAGATCGCGCGCGCCGACAATGGCGACCGGGACGCCCGGGTCCCGCGTCGCCAACAGCGTCTTCTCGTAGCGGCGGGAGTTGTTTGCGATGGAGGCGTCGGCGAGCTTCAGGATCTCGGGGGTCGAGCGGTAGTTCGTCTCGAGACGGTAGATGGTCGCGCCCGGGTAGCGGTCGGGGAAGCCGAGGAGCGCCTCGGAGTCGGCGCCGCGGAAGGAGTAGATCGACTGGGCGTCGTCGCCGACGACCATGACGTTCTTCAGCTCGGAGTCCTTCGCGAGGAGGTCGACGATCTCGGACTGGAGGTGGTTCACGTCCTGGAACTCGTCGACGAGGACGGAACGGAACCGCGTCGCGAGCGCCTTCCTCACCTCGGGGTGCGTCTCGAGGAGCCGCTTCCAGTTCAGGAGGAGGTCGTCGTAGTCCATCGCGTTCGCGAGGACCTTCCGCTCGAGGTAGCGGCGGATCACGGCCCTCACCGGCTCGAGCTGCGAGAGGAGGTGCGGGTAGTCGCGCCCGATCACGGCGTCGACCTTCTGCCCCGTGTTCGCCGCGAAGGAGACGATCGCGCGGAGGAGGTCCCCTTTCGGGAAGCGCCGCTCGGTGACCGGGATCCCGAGGTCGGACGTGGCCGACTCGAGGAGGTCCTTGCTGTCCTCGGAATCCAGGATCGAGAAGTTCGGCCGGTAGCCGAGGAGCTCGGCGTGGGGCCGGAGGAGACGCGCGCCGACGGAGTGGAACGTCCCGGCCGTCATCCGCGCGAGGTCGGCACCGAGGAGACCCTCGACCCGCCGGGTCATCTCCTTCGCCGCCCGGTTCGTGAACGTCAGGAGAAGGAGCGCCTCGGGGGCGACGCCGTCCTCGACGAGGCGGGAAACACGGTAGACGAGGGTCCGGGTCTTTCCCGAGCCGGCGCCCGCCACGACGACGGTCGGACCGTCGGGGGCGAAGACGACGGCCTGCTGCTCGGCGTTCAGCTCGCGGTAGTAGTCGATCCGGTAGCTCTTCGCCGGCGCCGCCTTCCTGAGGACGTAGCGTTTCGGGGCGGGGGGCGGGGGTTCGGCCGGCATCGGCCCGGAGTATCTCGCGCCGCCGGGCGCCCGGCCCCCAGGCTCTGAAATCGCCCGGCCCGGGACGTTTCTGGTAGCGTTGACTCATGAGCAAGCCGATTCCCGAGGGCCTCTGGG
>CALBDV010000712.1 GCA_937927565.1 uncultured Holophagales bacterium | reverse complement strand
CCGCCGACGAAGTCGGCCCACTCGTCCCACTTCACCGGCGAGAGGCCGGTCACGATGAACGGAGACGGGCAGAGGGAGAAGGGAGACCAGCGCGCGGCGAAATCTCCGAGCGAGGCCCCGCCAGCCTTGCGGAGGAGCAGGGCCTCCTCTCCGGAGGCGCGGGAGGAGAACGCCTTCACCTGGGCCTCGTCCCATTCGCGGACGAGCGCCCGGGCAAGCCCCTTGAGGAGCTCCTCCGGCCCTCCCACAGGGACGTCGGCCTGCGCGGCGAGGGGAAGGTACGAGAAGACGGCGATGACGCGGTCGGTCGTCGCGCACGCAGGGCAACCGACGAGGCGGTGCAGCGTCTCGCCGTACGACGGAAGCCGGCGCTCCCGCAGGAAGAGCTCGTCGGTCAGGAGCTCGAGCGGCTTGCCGCACGTCGGGCAGGGCGGTACGAAGAACGACCGGGACGGCTTGTCGTAGAGGAGCGCGGGGAGCGTCGCTTCCGGATTGCCGTCGGGCTGGAGGAGCCTCGGAAACCACGGGCTTTCCGCGCGGAGCGAGCGGAGCCGTTCGCGCTCGGCGGCGAAGCGCTCGAGAAGCGTCCGGTTCGTCGGCCGCGCGGAGCTCTCGGCGAGCGCGTCCGCGAGGACGTTCGGAAGGAGCTTCACCGCGACGAGCTCGATGATGCTGTCGGCGTCTCCCTTGAGCGCCCCGAGGTAGACGCGGCTGGTTCCCTCGTCGGACGACAGCGGCAGGGGAACCGGCCCCTCCTCGGACCCGCCGGCGAGAGGGCCGAGCACGAGGTGGAGTCCGAAGGGCGACGGGGCGTCGCCTGATGGGAGGAGGCGGGCGGTGGAAAGGTCCTTCACTTCGACCTTCCCGTCCGCCGCGCCCTGGAGACGGTCGGCACGTACGCGCTCACCACTTCGATTCCTCCGGTGCCGAGAGTCTACCCTTCCCGAGGCCCCTCCTCCTTGACCTCCGGCCCCGGATCACGCCGGAGGAGCCTCGCCACGAGGACGAGGAGCGCCACGACGGCTCCCACGAGCGCCGCCCAGAACAGCTTCGGCCCGGCCTTCTTCTCGGGTTCGACGGTCTCCGGGGCCACCGGCGACAGCGTCGACTCGATGGCCGGGGCGCCGAGGAGACGGGGCGCGAGGAGCTCGAGGTCGTAGCGCGGTGGGGCGAGTCCCGCCTGGCCGTAGACGAGCGACAGAGAAACGCCCTCCTGCCTCACGAAGCGCAGGCGGTGGGCCGGCAGGAGGAGCGAGGCACGGACGAGAGGGACGGGGGCGTTGTCGCCGTCATCGATCGAGACGAAGAGCTCGCGCCCCTCGCCCGCAGGGAGCTCGATGAGGAGCGCGGGCGCCTTCCTTTCGGGATCGGCGCTCTCCCAGGCGCCCCACGCGACCTCCGCGAACGTCCCGGCGGTTTCGGGACGTCCCCCGAGCCGCTCCCGGAGGACACCGACGCGGCGGGTGAAGACCCGCGCCGTGGACACCAGCTCGAGTCGCGAGGACGGGAGGCGCTCGAACGGCAGCTCGATCCTGTGGAACGACAGGCGGCCCGCCTCTCCGGGTCCGCTGCGTGGCCGTGGGTCCTTCGCGCCCTGCGGAACGGGCAGCTTCAGGACGAGCGGCTCACCGAGCGTCTCGAGGAGGTACGGCACCTGCCGGCCGTCGGCCGTGGCAATCCGCACGTCGGCGAGGTGAGGGCTCACGGACAGGACTGCCGCGTCGAGCCGGAGGGCGGTCAGACCGGCGGGACCTTGCGGTACCGGGCGCGAGACGCGGAAGCCGGCGAGATCGAGCGCGGACCCCGAAGGAGCGCCCGCACTCGTCGCCACCGGGCCCGCAACGGCCGCCACGGGCCGCCGGTCGCCCCAGCTCGCGCTCGACGGGGACGGCCCGGCGCCGCGCATCACCGCCGGGCGCAGCGCCTCGAGGTCGTAGCGGGGGGCCGGTAGCCGGTCCGCCCCGAATCGTGCCGTGAGCGGCGACCCGTCCGGGCTCTCGAAGTAGATCCACGGAAGCCCCTCGAAGAGAGCCGTGATCGAAGTGACCTCGAGAGGCGGATTTCCCGCGTCTTCGATCACGAGCTCCAGCTCGGCCTCGGCCGGACGAAGGGCGAGCCGGATCGTCATCTCGGCAGCCGCCGCGCCTTCCCGTTCGGCGCGGCGGAGCGTCGACGCCCCCAGCTCGAAGGGGACGAGTCGGCCGCCGGAGAGGCGGGATTCGAGGATGCGCGCATCCCTGAGGACGTTCCCCGAGGCGACGCCGACCTCGACCGCTGCGATCGGCAGCCCCGCCGCGGCGAGCTTCAGTCGCAAGCGGCTCCGCCCCGGCTCGCTCTCCCGGTTCTCGAACTCGACCGGCTCCCGCAGCGGTTCCGGCCGACCTCCCGTGCCGGAAAGGCGCGCCTCCACCAGGGGCGGGAGGGGGACCCGCCCACTGCGTGCGTCGTTCCAGACCAGCCGCAGGAAGCGGTGCTCGCCCTCCGGAAAAGCGACCTCGGTTCGGGCCAGCCCCTCCTCGGGAAGGTCGAAGAGGGTCCCTTCGGTCACGAGGACCGTCCATCGCGCCCGGTCACCGCTCCCTTCGAGGCGGAGGCGTTTCAGGAACGGCGCGGAGAGACCCGAGACGCGGAGGCGGTCGATCCGACGGAGCGCGCCGAGGAGCCCGGGAAGAAAGGGCCTTCGACGGGCGGGCGATTCGGGCCGAGTTCGCCGGGCGTGCCCGGTCGATCCTTGCCGAACGGATGCGGGATGTGGCGCAGGCAGTCTTCGATTGAGCAGGGGACTGCGACCGAGGCGACCCGGGCTGTACCGTTTTGTGCCGGAATCCTGGCGGCCAGGAGTCCGACGACGAAGCGCAGCCCACGCGAGCGCGTAAGAGCAGGTCATGCCCGAGCGACGTACCAACCGCGAGGTCGAGAACGACAAGGCGATCGGTCGTCCGATTCTTGAGACATGGTCTAGACAAAGAATTCTCGCGGCACCCTGTAGGAAAAACCAGCCCCTCGCGCAGCTTAGAGTCAGTGAGCGGCGTTCCGGACCATGAGAAGCAGCCAGGGCCGAGCTTGCTGCCACTCTGTCGCTGCCTTTGGGTTCGGCACCTGCCCGCCCTCCCGCTTGGTTCCCTGTGTTGCCCCGGAGCACGTCCGTCCCAATCAGATCCACTCAAGGAGCATGCCGGCTCGAGTGTCAATTCTGGTCGAAGGAACAATCACGAGAAACGAGGTAAATGAAAGCATGAAAAGAGCTTACGGTCTTCTTACGGCAATTGCCCTTGTGCTAGCCGGTGCTGGCCCAGTGCTTGCCGATGAGAGTTGCTCAGTGTCCGCCAGTTGCCCGGGTGGCGGAACGATCTCCTGTACGGCGTCGGGAATCAGCGCGAGTTGCAGTGGGGACGGCGGGGGACCGGTGACATGCACCGAGACCGTCTCCTGCGGCTGGGGATGCATCCGCACGCTAACCACGCAGAAGACGTGCGATGGTGGGGAAGGAGGAGGAGGACCCGAACACCAGATTCCGTAGAACTCTTGCCTCAAGGAGATCCTCCTAATGCCGGCATTGCTCCTACTTCCTTTCCCTTTCCGTGGCTTTTCAGGTGGGCACGGCGGGTCAGCCCCCACCTGCCCCCGTCCTCTTCCCGCCTCTTCGGCGGTCGAAGCCTCGGCCACTTCTGCCGGGTTTCCTGGAGGTACGGTGTCCCGGTCCAGTCCATTCGACGAGCGAGCACGGACGAGTCCGCCCTTCAAAGAGAGACCTGGTTGTAGCTGGACGCTTGAGAATGCGCGCTGACATTGGCGATTCTCCCTGCCGTCTCCGCCGGTCCGGCACTCGCGAACCAAGGCGTGACGCGCATCACATACGGCGAGGAGCCGAGTACTTTGAGCGCTTGCGCCGCGTCGGGGATCGTAGCGAGCTGCGAAGCCCATCTCACCCAGCAGGTGACAGGTCACGAGACCATCCCCCGGGGTCGGGTTGCTCCCAAACTCTGACGACGACGAGGGCGTCCACTGGCGGTGACGTTGTGAGACCCGGTTACCACAACCCGTAGAGATCCACACAGAAAGAGCGACTCAATGCCGGCTTTCTTCTCTCTTCTCCTTCTCTCGATGGCATCGCAAGAGGTGGGGCCCGGGCAGCCCCCGACCTATGCGTTCGCCTTCGATTCGACCTTGGTGCCCAGTACGCCGGTGTCGAGCCACGTCATCCTCGACGATCATCGCCTGGTGGGACGAGGCGGCTCGTTCGTCTGGCACATCGATGCCACCAGTCGGAAGCTCGTCCGCTCTGACCCGAAGGACGCCGCCAGAGCCGGTAGGTGGAGCCCGGGCAGAGCTTGGCTCCTGCCCCGAGAGGTCGACGTCGAAGCCCTCGGCGCTGGCTTCATAGGGGTGGCGCCATGGGGCGCGGGCGGTGCATGGGTCGCTCACGGCGCCAAACGCGCGGTGTGGCGATTGGCGAACGGAACGTGGGAGGGGCCGTGGCCCGTCGCCGACGAGGTGTCTGACTGCGTGGCGCTGGGGGAGAACGAACTGCTGCTTCAAACACCCGGGCACCCGCAGCATACCTTCGCCGTGATCGCTCCGGGCGGTGGAGTCCTGCGCCGGTTCGGGGCGCGGCGGGAGTCGGCTTTCGCCGCGCTCGATGGAACCGAGAACACCTGGCGCCTGGGTCTCTCAGCCGACGGGGCGACCCTGTACGCCGCCCACCGCTACCGGGCTCTCCTGCGAATCTACCGCCGGAATGGCGATCTGGTGCGAGAGGTCGGCATCGACAGCCCCCACGGTCGTGAGCTCGACATGGCACAGATCGAGCGTCTGAGGAACGCGATCCGCGACCCGAGGTCCGGGTGCGTTTCCTGTCAGCTCATGCAGGTCTCCTCTGCCGTCGAGGTAACCGAGACCGGGCGCGTTCTCATCCGCTTCGGGCGCGAACGAGCCGTGGAATACCTCAGCTCCGATGGTGAGTGGATTCAGACAGTGCCCGTCTCGCCGAACCGAGGAGGGCAGGACTGGGTTTCGGCGGGAATGGTGGTCCTGGGTGATCTTCTGCTGGCGTGGGAGCCCGATGGACTCGTCAGTTATCGCTGGCGGAAGGTTGTGACTCCGGCGGTCCTTCGAGTCGTCGGCTCGGATCAGCGGCCTATCGCCGGAGCACAGTTGGACGTGATCTTCGGGGGCGGTACGAGGCAGAACGTCACTTCGGACGAGAACGGAAGAGCGACGATTCCCGCCCCGCCAAAGGGAGCGGACGTCAGCGTGAGGATCACCGCCACATCCTTCCGATTGCTGGAGCGCACCGGGGTCTCGCCAGGAGTCTTCGCAGATCCGTTCGTGCTCCAGCGGGCGGATGAACTCTGTGTGGCGGTCGTGTCGCGGGCGGCACGGAACGCGGTGAGTCGTTTCGAGCTGGGCGTCCAGCGCCCGACGGAGGGCGTTGGACGGGCCGGGGTCGAGCTCGCTCCGACCCTGAAGATCGAGAGCGACAGCGGGCGAGGCTGCGTTCTGTCGGTGTGGGACTACCCAGTGACGTTGGTCGTTCGTGCGGACGGCTTCGCGACGAAGGAGCTCGGGCTCGTCAATCGGCCGGAAAGCGAGATCGCCGTCGAGCTTGAGCCGGCGGCCGTCGTTCGAATCGCGGTGGCCGACGGGCTGGGGAAGGGCGTCCCTGACGCGAAGGTCATCCTTTGGAACGCTACCGTCGCCGACAACCCGGAGAAGGTCACCACGGCCGACAACATGGCCACGACCAACGAAAGTGGCGAGGCCACAGTGTCGCGGCTCAGGGCGGGGCGGTATCGGGCTTCGGTCCGATGCCCGCTGTTCCTGGACTGGGAGGCGGACTGGGAACTCGGTGAAGGTGAGACCACGAAGAACATCGTCCTCGAGCGGGGAGCGAACGTCATCTTTCGCGTCACGGATCGGCGGTCGGGAGTGGGAGTCAGTGATGCGAGAGTCGAGCTTACAGGCAATACTCCTGAGGATCGACGGCTCGAATGCGAAACCGCTGCTGATGGCCACTGCGAGATCCGTTCCGTGGCTCCGGGCACGTTCAGGGCATCCGTTTCCGCCTCGGGCCGGGCGAAGACGAGCAAGGCGGTCACGATCCCTGAAAAGCAAGCGGAGGTGCATGTAGAGCTTCCGACTGCCCGCGGGCTCCTCCTGAATGGCAGGGTCGCGGGTTGCGACTGGTACTTCGACCAGTCGCTGGTCGTCCGGGTGGGCCTGCCGGGGTTTGTTGTAAGGCAGGCGCCCGTCGGCCCTGAATGCCGCTTCCGGCTAGAGGACGTACCCGGCGGCCCATCAAACGTCTGGGTTCGAGAGTTGGGCTCGGATGGGTCGCTTCTCTATCAGAGGGTAGACCTCCCCGAGGACAGGGAGGCCGAAGACCTGGAGTTGCAGCTGCCGCGGCCAGTCGTGCTGCAGGGCTTGGTCCGTCAGGGCGGCATCGGCTGCTTCCAGTGCCGGGTCCTTGCCGAGCTCGGGAGTGCCGACGTGGTGCCGCCGCGTGTCGCGCGGGTCACCAACGGGTCCGGGGCGTTTCAGGCAAAGCTACCTAGGCCGGGAACGTGGCGCATCCGGATCTGGAACCGGCAAGGCGAACTCGGGTGGGACGAAGCGATTGATCTGAGCTCCGACTCAGAACAGACATTCGACCTCGGGAGCGGCGTTGTTTCGGGCCAAGTCCTCGACGTCGATCGAAGTCCATTGAATGCGGCAACTGTTTCGGCATTTTCCGCGACTGGCGGTCCGGAGATGAGGCGGACGACCACGAGCGCGGGAGGCCGATTCAGGCTCGAGCGCCTGCCGAGCGGCGCGGTGAGGATATTGGGGTCACGGGACGGAGCCTCCGCGCAGGTCGAAATCGAGGTTGGGACCGGGTCGGAGCAGCAGATCGAGCTGATCCTCGAACCGCGCAAAGAACTCGTGGTGCGAGTGAGAGATTCGGACTCACAGGCCCCGGTTCGAAGCGCGACGTTCGGAGTCGAGGGCCGAACTACCGGCTTCCGCGTGGTGAACCTCGTCAGCGATCCCAGCGGTTCCTTCCGCCTCCCGGTCGAGCCGACCGACGTGATGTCTCTGGTCGTCGGGGCACCTGGGTTTGCCGTCACGACTGTCAGGGACATCGGCCCTGCCGGTCGCTCGGTCGAAGTCCGCGTAACTCCCCGGCATCGGTCCTTCACGCTCGAGCTGAAGCCGGAGGCAGGTCCGCCGTGCAGCATCGCTCTGCTGGATCAGTCGGGCCTCCCGATCGCCCTGAGGGCGGACGCCCCTCCTGGTCCGCTTCCGCTGCAGACGCGGAGCGCGATGCTGAACCTGCTACCGCCGGGTGCATACAGCCTCGTCGTGAAACCGTGCGATGGCGCGGCGATAGTCAGGCCACTCGTACTCGCCACGGGGAGCGTTCCGCATGTAATCCTGCCGTAGGGGCTGTCCAGATGAAAGCGCGCCACCAGACCGATACGACTACCGGTTCGTCGGCCGCGCAGCTCTCGGCGAGCGCGTCCGCGAGGACGTTCGGAAGGAGCTTCACCGCGACGAGCTCGATGATGCTGTCGGCGTCTCCCTTGAGCGCCCCGAGGTAGACGCGGCTGGTTCCCTCGTCGGACGACAGCGGCAGGGGAACCGGCCCCTCCTCGGACCCGCCGGCGAGAGGGCCGAGCACGAGGTGGAGTCCGAAGGGCGACGGGGCGTCGCCTGATGGGAGGAGGCGGGCGGTGGAAAGGTCCTTCACTTCGACCTTCCCGTCCGCCGCGCCCTGGAGACGGTCGGCACGTACGCGCTCACCACTTCGATTCCTCCGGTGCCGAGAGTCTACCCTTCCCGAGGCCCCTCCTCCTTGACCTCCGGCCCCGGATCACGCCGGAGGAGCCTCGCCACGAGGACGAGGAGCGCCACGACGGCTCCCACGAGCGCCGCCCAGAACAGCTTCGGCCCGGCCTTCTTCTCGGGTTCGACGGTCTCCGGGGCCACCGGCGACAGCGTCGACTCGATGGCCGGGGCGCCGAGGAGACGGGGCGCGAGGAGCTCGAGGTCGTAGCGCGGTGGGGCGAGTCCCGCCTGGCCGTAGACGAGCGACAGAGAAACGCCCTCCTGCCTCACGAAGCGCAGGCGGTGGGCCGGCAGGAGGAGCGAGGCACGGACGAGAGGGACGGGGGCGTTGTCGCCGTCATCGATCGAGACGAAGAGCTCGCGCCCCTCGCCCGCAGGGAGCTCGATGAGGAGCGCGGGCGCCTTCCTTTCGGGATCGGCGCTCTCCCAGGCGCCCCACGCGACCTCCGCGAACGTCCCGGCGGTTTCGGGACGTCCCCCGAGCCGCTCCCGGAGGACACCGACGCGGCGGGTGAAGACCCGCGCCGTGGACACCAGCTCGAGTCGCGAGGACGGGAGGCGCTCGAACGGCAGCTCGATCCTGTGGAACGACAGGCGGCCCGCCTCTCCGGGTCCGCTGCGTGGCCGTGGGTCCTTCGCGCCCTGCGGAACGGGCAGCTTCAGGACGAGCGGCTCACCGAGCGTCTCGAGGAGGTACGGCACCTGCCGGCCGTCGGCCGTGGCAATCCGCACGTCGGCGAGGTGAGGGCTCACGGACAGGACTGCCGCGTCGAGCCGGAGGGCGGTCAGACCGGCGGGACCTTGCGGTACCGGGCGCGAGACGCGGAAGCCGGCGAGATCGAGCGCGGACCCCGAAGGAGCGCCCGCACTCGTCGCCACCGGGCCCGCAACGGCCGCCACGGGCCGCCGGTCGCCCCAGCTCGCGCTCGACGGGGACGGCCCGGCGCCGCGCATCACCGCCGGGCGCAGCGCCTCGAGGTCGTAGCGGGGGGCCGGTAGCCGGTCCGCCCCGAATCGTGCCGTGAGCGGCGACCCGTCCGGGCTCTCGAAGTAGATCCACGGAAGCCCCTCGAAGAGAGCCGTGATCGAAGTGACCTCGAGAGGCGGATTTCCCGCGTCTTCGATCACGAGCTCCAGCTCGGCCTCGGCCGGACGAAGGGCGAGCCGGATCGTCATCTCGGCAGCCGCCGCGCCTTCCCGTTCGGCGCGGCGGAGCGTCGACGCCCCCAGCTCGAAGGGGACGAGTCGGCCGCCGGAGAGGCGGGATTCGAGGATGCGCGCATCCCTGAGGACGTTCCCCGAGGCGACGCCGACCTCGACCGCTGCGATCGGCAGCCCCGCCGCGGCGAGCTTCAGTCGCAAGCGGCTCCGCCCCGGCTCGCTCTCCCGGTTCTCGAACTCGACCGGCTCCCGCAGCGGTTCCGGCCGACCTCCCGTGCCGGAAAGGCGCGCCTCCACCAGGGGCGGGAGGGGGACCCGCCCACTGCGTGCGTCGTTCCAGACCAGCCGCAGGAAGCGGTGCTCGCCCTCCGGAAAAGCGACCTCGGTTCGGGCCAGCCCCTCCTCGGGAAGGTCGAAGAGGGTCCCTTCGGTCACGAGGACCGTCCATCGCGCCCGGTCACCGCTCCCTTCGAGGCGGAGGCGTTTCAGGAACGGCGCGGAGAGACCCGAGACGCGGAGGCGGTCGATCCGGCGGAGCGCGCCGAGGTCGGCCTCGAAGCCGCTCGC
>CALBDV010000711.1 GCA_937927565.1 uncultured Holophagales bacterium | reverse complement strand
CGCCGTACGGCGTATAGAGATACCTCAGTGGCGTCGGGGGACTCTCCGCGTCGGCCCCCACGCGCTCCTCGACGAGCGCCAGAACGCCCTGCATCTCGTCCCGTATGTAGCTATAGACCTTATCGCTCGTGACTTCGTTGCTCGCTCCGTAGATCTCGACCCGGAGCTGCACCTGGTCGTCGAGCCCAGAGGCGCCCGGGACGTAGCTCTTTCTCCACCGGATGGCGCCGGAGCTTTCCGAGCACGCCCCTCCCGGACCCGGGCCGTATCCGGCTTCGCCGAGCAGGTTCTGGTCTTCCCAGAGGAACTCCCGCCGCTCGATGAAGGGTCGTGCGCAGTCGTCGACCGAGCCCTGCGGCAGTCTTCCGAGGTGGGTCCTGCCGAATGTCCGTCCGAGCGAGTCGTACTCCCACTTGATCAGGTGCCCCGCCCAGGGCGAGACGAAGGGATCTCCGCCCGCCTTCTTCGGAGGCCACGTCTCCTTGACCCGGACCTCGGCCAGCTTTCCGAACCAGTGCCAGCGGTAGGCGAAGCGATCGTCCTCAGTCCTTCGCCCCTCACCGTCGTAGCCGAAATCGCCGCTGGCCGGCGAGCCGTCGAGCGTCCGCGAGACAGGTCGCCCTTCGGCCCCCGACCCTTGCTCGATCTCCTCCCCCGCCACCTCACGAACGAGATTCTCGAGCTGGTCGGCGGTGCCGTAGTGGTACCGGAAGCGTTCGAACGCGCCGGCCGTGGAGACCGCAGAGACTCCGGTGAGGCTCCCCTTCCCTGCCATCGCGCTCGTGAGGCGGGAAGCTCCGTCAATCCCCCAGGCCCAGCCCTGGGAGGAGAGGACCGACGCGCCGTTACCCGCTGGCTTCACGAGCCTCCCGAGCTTGGCGTTGTCGCCGCTGCGGTAGCCGTACTGGAATTGCCCCCAGACCTCGGAGTCGCCCTCACCGAGAGGGAGCGCTAGAGAGACATCGGCCGTACCGGCATAACCGACAGTGAGCGTCCCGAGTCGCCACTTCCCGGGGGAGGCGTCCACCGGGATATCCGGCTGCGCACCGGGGCCTCCTATGTAGCCGAACCGATGGGCGGTCTTGAGCGGCCCGTTCGTCGTGACACCCAGAAGCCGCCCCTCACCTGCCCAAGCCCAGGCGGCTCCGAGTGAGGGCGGGCCAGTGGGCGCAGTCAGGGAGAGGAGTCTCTTCGAGCACCCCTCGTATTGCCGAAGGTATTCCAGCGCCTGGTTGGCGCCAATGCCGGCCGGGAGACCCAGGAGCACGGTGCGACCGAAGGCGTCATAGGTCCGCGTGAGCGCGCTTCTCGTGCCGACATCCTCGTATTTCGGGCGGCCCGCCTGGTCAAAACCCCTGAAGGTGACAGAGGTACGAGCGTTGGCGCCCGAGCTCGGGAGTCGCTGCGACGACAGAAGTCGCGACAGAGGGTCCCATCCGAAACTCTGACCGCCATCGACCACGGGGGCACCCGGTCCACCCGGAGTGGTCGGTATGGCGGTAGTGGGCCTGTTCGCCGCGTCGTAGCCGAAAGTCACCTCGACGCCGTCGCGCCGAATGTGCTTCCAAAGGGCACCGTCCGGGAAATACTGGAACGTCTCCAGCGGCTGGCCCGCGCGCTGGATGTGCTCAAGGCGGCCCGAAGAGTCATATTCGTAGCTGACGTCGAAGCTCTGTCCTGACGACGAAACGGAGCTCTTGGCCCGCACCCGCCCGTCGAGATCGTAGCCATATTTCGTCGTGCCTCGTCCCTCGGGGCGCGTGACAGACACGAGTGATCCCGCGGAGTCCCAGGAGTACGTCGATACCTGTCCAGTGCCCGACGTGACGCGAAGCGGCCGCCCCTCCTCGTCGTACTCGATGGACCTCTGTGTGCCGTCGGTCGAGCTCTCGCTCCGGACTCTTCCGAGAGCATCGCGCTCGAAGCGCGCGGTCGTCGTGAGCGCAGGAGGCCCACACGACGTTCCGCTCGGCGATTCGTAGGAATCCACACCGCTCGGCCACGGGGAACCGTCGCTGTCGTACACGAGCACGGTCTTGCTCGTCGCGTCGGCGACCGAGCCGAGCCTCCCCGTCTCCTGCTCGTACTCGAGCTCTGCATCGAGGCGCCCCGAGCTCGTCTGCCGCTTCAACCGACCGTTCGTGTCGAAGTGGCGGGCGGTGTCGAGCGACAGGCCTTCTGACTGCCTCTGGGTGAGCGAGTCGACTGCGCCGAAGCTCGTCGAGTGGGTTCCGATCGAGGAAAGGACGATTGCTGGATCCCGCGAATCGCTGATTTCCTCCGACTTCAGACCGCCCGCCTTGTCGAACAGGCGAGTGACGTTCGCACCCGTCGGGTGCTTCTCGGTCCTGAGTTGCCCGAGCTTGTCGTAGATGCCAGTCCACTGCCCCTGGTCGCCATCGTGAGCCCACGTTGGCCGCCCGAGCTCGTCGTAACCGATCTTCCGCTCCGCGGACTCCCCAGTCTTCTCGCTCTTCACGCGACCCGCGGTGTCGTGCTCGTAGTGGGTTGTGATGCCAGCAGGACTGATGACGTCGACCAGGAGGCCCGTGGACGGGTCGTAGTTGAAATGGGTGATCCCCGTCGCTTCGGCAGGCCCGCCGGGTGTTTCTGCCGCGAGCTTATCCCGCTTGATAGTGCGAACCTGCCCGCGCTCGTTATATGAGTATTCAGTCTCGACGAGCCTCGTAGCGCCATCGCTCTGTGTCTGGCTACGTCTCTCCCATTCGAGAAGGCCGTTCAGGAAGTACTTCCGCTTCACGGTCGAAGGTGCGCTCTTCTGGGAATCGCTCGACAGGCCCGTAGTTTCCTCAATGGGACGATCCCAGGCGTCGTACTTCGCCTCAGCGCTCGTGCCTTGCGAGGTCTTCTGCAACTCGACGTTGCCGCGCTTGTCGTAGTAGTAGGTTTCCCATAGGCCCTTGCGGCTGGCTGTCTTCACGAATCCCGCCTCGCTCGTGCCGCGGGCATCGTCCCAGTAAGAAAGGCCGAGCCTCGTCTCCTCGGCGCCAACTCCTGCCTTCACCTGTTTCGGCCTTCCGAAGGCGTCGAACCTGGAATCGCCGGAAACGGCCTCCGCCACGAAGCCAAAGCTCTTACTGCCGTTTGGCTCGGGTATCGCGTGCTTGATCAGACGGTCTTCGCCGTCCATCACCACTTCGGGAAGGTTGTCGACGTTGTACGCAGGGAAACCGGTTCTGACACTGCCATCGTCGCCGTCGTGATCGGTAACGGTCAGAACGTTCAGGTGCCTCAATCGGTGAATCGGCTCTGCTGCCCCGTCGTCCGGGTATGCGTAGACGGAGCTTCCACCGTCCCCTCGCAGGATCGACTTGATCCGTCCGTCGCCCGAGGGGTGATAGTCGATCGTCGACGGCACGCTCTTCGGTGTCGGAGGACCGCCCTTGGCCACCTCGAGGTTGAGGTGGTTGATGCCAGTGATCCGTCCGCTCGCGAGCGTGTACTCCGAGATCAGTCCTTCGGGAGCCGAGATCCTGACGGACGTCGCTGGCACGGCCGAACCCGGAGGACCAACTTCCCAGATTCCCGAGACTTCCGCGACGCCGAACCGTTTCACTCGAGCGCTCGCCCCGTCGTACTCGAAGCGAACGCGCGCAGTCGTCGAGCCCGGGAGCTTGAAGCTCTCGAGCTTCAGGGGCGAGAAGTCTGCGCCGTGGTGCGGAGCGGTGGCTGCGATCGGTGTCCTGGAGTAGGAGTACGAAACGATAGGGAGCCCGGCCTCTACCTGCGGCAGCGCGACGCTTTCGAGCCGGCGAGTGCCGTCGAACCTGTAGGTGAGCTTTCGGGAATCGAAGTCTGTCAGGGTCCAAAGAAGTCCGAACTCCAGGGAGCTGGGGTCCTCGTGGTACTTGAATCGGTAGCCACGCCCCAGATCGTCCTCGGCGGCGACGAGCTGCCCGAAACTATCGCGGAAGAGCTGGAGCGTGGAACCCTGCTTTGCCGGATCGGCCTCATCCTGCCGGTGGCGATCTGAGATCGCTGCGAGGTTTCCCTGGAGATCGAAGTACTGTGCGTCGTGGTTCCTGCCCAGGAGGCGGTAGCCCTTTTCTCCGAGTGACTCGAGCCCGACGTAGAGCCCCTTGGGAACGCAGAACTGATCAGCCTTCTCGAGACCTGCGGGGCAGGCGTCTGCTCCAGCGGTGACGAACGGGAACACGTGGCCGCTCCCGTCGTGGTACTCCACGAGGGTGCGATCTTTCTCCTCGCCTACGAGCTTGACGAAGCGCAGGTGCGCGAAGAGTGAGCTGGTCCAGGGAGCGGCCCCCAGCGGAGAGTAGCCGAGCATTCCGGAGCGGTAGGTCCGGTCGAAGGCGAAGCCGACACCTCGCCCCTTCACGGAGAGGTCAGTCGTCTCGAGAAGTGCCTCTCCCGCGGTAAGGGCGACTGAGGCCCCAGCCTCCGCGCCCCAGATGGCCGGGTTCTGGGCCGGCTCGGCAAGGGAGACCTGAGCAGGAGAGGGGATTTCGTCGGCCCAGCCGACGAGCTCCACGACTCCAGTCGGCGCGCGGTAGTTGTCCTCCTGCAAAGCGAAGTAACTGGCACTGGTGCCGGTAAGGAAGGCCCGAGCCCACTGACCGCCAGCGAGTAGCTCGACGACGTCGCGGTCGGGCGTAAAGGAGGGGCGCTCGCAACGCCGACACTGCGTCTTCTCGTCCGCTTTCCCATCTCCTACCTGAAGCTCGTAGCCGTTCTTGGCGCGTGGATCAGAGAGGAGCGCGACGGTCTCGACGCTCTCGTAGAGCGAGAAGGCCACAGAGGTCCTGCCGTTGGGGTCGGTCTCGGAGACGGCGCTATTAGAGAGCTTCCTGAGGGTGATCGGAACGTCTCGCTCCGGCCAGCCGGCGCCTCCGGGAACGGCAACGGCCGCACCGACATCCTCCTTGCCGAGGTTCCGGAGGCTGGGCAGGGCGCGGAGCGTCTGTACCTTCGCTTCGACGGTTTCCCCCTGGCCGCCAGGCAGGGCCACTCGCACCTTGAAGAGAGCCGTCGCTTTGCGCTCGTCCTTGACCCTGTTTGCGTCGTTCGTCTCGTCCGAGGCCTCGCTCCTGGTGGGGACCCCGAGCGGGACGAGGAAGGAACCCTGGTATCCGGCGGCTCTTGTCACCGCGCTCTTGGTCGCTGGGTCTTCGTCCTTCTCGTTACGGTAGAGGCCCATGAAGATGAACTCGGGGTCGTCGACGGGAATCGACAAGGCGCCCAGGGCCCCTGCTCCGTTGTCCCAGGTGTAGAGAAGGCCGTTGCCGCTCTCGTCGACGGCGATGTGGTTGGTGTCCCACGGCGCCCTCACCGTGAAGAGAAGCCTCGGGTCGGTACCGTCAGCTCGGGGACTTCCGTCAGCCCGGCTGACATCGAAGGCGTCTATGACAGAACCCTCGTTGTCGGTCCCGCCGACGTAGAGGCGATTGCGCAGCCGGTCGTACTGGACGTGCCAGGCGCCGTGGCCCGTCACGCCGAAACGTCCGATGAGGCTGAGGCTCCGTGCGGAGACGTCGAAGACGGCTACCCCCTGGGGGCCCAAGGTGTAGAAGGCGAGGTCGCGTTGAAGCTGCTCGCCGTTCTCCCAGTAGACAACGTCGGGCGCGACCGCGACGTCGCGCAGGCGTGCGCCGGGGAAGAGTGCGATGAGATTGAGGGCCTCGGCGGCGATCTCGCCGGGCTCGGAGGAGGGGGATTGCGAGTGGATCGCCCCGTGGAAGAGGAGCGGCGAGAAGGCGTCGATGCTGTGTGACCCTCTGATGAGTCCCGTCGGCGATCCCGACCCCGTCGCCCCGAGCACGGCCACGGCAGGGGTGGAAGCGATTCCGGGATTGCCAGCGCCCTGCCCGCCCGAGCCCAGGTCCAGCTCGATTCCTTCGTACCTGGCCAGGCGTCTCCCGCACTCGCCCTTGTTGGTCTGAGATCCACCTCCCGCAAGGACCATCCGGTACATTCGATTCAGGTCGACGACGGTGATTCCGCTCCCGACGATCGCCACGTAGCCGTAGGTGCGAAGGTTGTAGCGAACCTGGAGGAGGTCCCCGCGACGAGCGCGAATGACCGCCGTCTCTTCCTTTGCGAGCGTGCCGTCTCCGGTGCCGGTGGGCGGCCATTCGTTCTCGACGTCGAAGTGCCAGGTCTCCCCGGTCGTCAGATTCGCGACGGTGACACGCTGGTAGTGGTACCAGGCGGCCTCCCCGACGCACGCTCCTTCGACCGGGACTCGGCGACCGTTGGTGTTGAGGTTGAGCGGGATGCCGAAGGTATAGACGCCGAACGAGTCCGGGGAGGTCTCCTCGAGGGTTCGCCCGATAACATGAGACTCGTAGAAGTCCTTCAGCTCCGCGGGTTCGCTCTTCTCGTCCTCGACGAGGACGTCCATCGCCGTCGGGGTGCCTGCAGGAAGCGATCCGGCGAAAGCTGTGTACTCCGTGGCGAGGAGACCTGAGGTGCTACCGATAGCGAAGGCGGTCTTCACTCCACCGGGAGTCGGCGCGAAGCTCCCGGCAGCGCGCCCATTCCGGACGTCCTCGATCCGGACTGCTTCGACACCCCAACTCGTGCCATGAAGCGCGTTGTAGAAGAGGCGCCCGTGTCCATCGGTCGCGAAACCGCGGATCTGATCGGCCGCACCGGTGGAGCGAGCCCAGAGGACCGGCTGGTCCGGGCTCGAGACGTCGACCGCAACGAGCTCGCCACTCAATGAGCCGACGAGGAGGAGTCCCCCCATCTTCAAGAGGTCGCGCGCGGGGTCATTCCCGAGGATCGAGGAGCCGGACGAGCCAATCGGCTCGCCAAGAACGGTTCTCGTGACGAAGAAAAACTCAGAGGGGCCCTGGTAGGCCTTCGCCTGATCTCCCGAGCCCTTGAGCTGCGTGGTATCGAGTGTGACGCGGTAGCGATGCCCCTTGGAGAGTGAGCCTTCGAGCCGCGAGACGACGGCACTACCTTCGATGTCCGTGGCAAGGGGAACCAAATTGCTTCCACACGAGGAGCTCTTCGTCTCGCCGCAGTCAGTAAGAGTAATCAGCGTCGCCTTGTCGGTGACCTTCGTCGGCGTGCGGTCGAAGTCGAAGGTGAGAGACGAGAACGCATCAGCGTCGACGTCGCCCGGCGAAACGATCGCCAGGATCTCCTCGCCCTGCTTGGCGGCGAGAGTCAGCTGGAAGGACTGGCTGGCATCGTATATGGGCCCGGCATGGAAGTAGCCGGCAGTGACGTTGAAGAGATCGACGCGAGTGTCCTTCGAGAAGAGAAAGCCGTCCGCGTTCTTCAGCATGACCTGCCCCGCCGTCGTGTTGCAGCCGAGAAGCTCGAGAGAGAGGCGCAGGCACTCCTCCGGAGAATCGCTCGTCGGCACAGCATTGAAGCGGCTGAAGGCAAAGGGACGCGCGTCGATGAGCCGCGGCGCTCCGCCGTCGGACTCCATGGTCAGCGTTCCGCCGTACGACCCCGTCCCCGACGGATACGGATCGAACTGCTTCTGGGCCAGGATCCATCCGGTCGACACGTCTCGCTGCACGAGTTCGATCGGTGAGCCGACGACGACCGGAAGGATCGCCTTGCCGCTCCAATTGAAGGCGAGCGGATAGTAGAGGAGCTGGTTCGCGTAGAGGTTGTACAGAACCCAGAGCTGCGAGGTGATCCCGCCCGGGTTCGGGTCGACGACCATGGCCGAGAGCTGCGTCCCCGACTCTAGGAGAAAGGCGCCGCTCGCGCGCGCGAGGAACTCGAGGAAGGAGGTCTTGATCAGATTGCGTGGTAGCTGCGTGTCCAGCGACCTGACCGTCCCCGTCGCCTGCAGCAGGCTGCTACCAGGTGCGGGGTCCGCGGGCTGGTCTTCCTCGAAGGTGGAGATGAGTTTCGAACCATTCCCGCCGTCCACGATCGACCCGAGGTCAAGGAGCTTCAGTGCTCGGCCCCATGCCACGTCGACCGGCGTGCCGGCGAAGACGAGGGAACCGACGCGCGCGTCGGAGGGAGCTGGGATCCTGACTCTGAGGGTCTTCCCGGCCGTGCCGTCGAAATCGACGTTGATATAGGCGCCGTAGCGCATGCCCGCTGGTGCCGGGATACCGATAGCGGCCGGATCGAGGCTTCTGACTGTCACCAGTCTCGCATCCTCGAACGCCCCCGCCGGCACCGTCACCTCGACGCCCTCGGGCGTCGTGTAGACGGTCTTCTGCCCCGGCTGCGCGACGAAGCCGAGGCCGTCGGTGGTGACGTAAGGACCCAGCGGGAGGACGGTGATGTTGCCGGACGGGTCGATGACCTTCAGGAAGA
>CALBDV010000710.1 GCA_937927565.1 uncultured Holophagales bacterium | reverse complement strand
GAAGACCGAGACCGGATCAGCCCACGGTCACGAGATCGCGCGGGACCCTACACCCAGGGGCTGGGCAGACACCCACTCCAGAGTCGGACGGTCCGCTGGGCAGGTCTTCTGGGGCCGGTGGCTCTCGGCCGGGTCCGCCATCGTCGTCCATGGTGCACCTCCTCCGGCAGACGCCGCAGCGTGCCATGCGAGGGGATGGCCTTCCCCGATCCAGCACGCCGCAGGAACGAACTTACAACGCACTGTGTTCCTTCGGCAAGCGTGCCGGTCCTGCCTCGACCGACTGGCCGGAAAGCGTGATGCCACCGCCGATGGGGGCGAACGCCGCTCCGCCCGGACCGGCCGTGATGGCGTTGACGCCGGAATCTCGCAGGCGCATGCGGTCGTCGTTGGAGACGCTCGGAGCCCCAAACACGCTCGGCAGGCGGAACGGTTCGACGACGCCGGGCCAATTCTGGGAGAGCTGATCGAAGAGGTCCTGCCTGCCCCACTCGTTACGCCCGATGACACCGAGGAAGAGGGCCCGAGTGTCGTCCACCCACGCGACCAGAACGTAGGACCCACCGGGCACGGAGCCGTCCGATGCCCTCGACGCCAGGTGGAGGTGTTGGAGACGCCAGTCGTTCAGGAGATCGTCAGACGCGGCGGCGCTCCTCTTCACCGCGAGCTTTCGGCTGAGCCGAGGCGTCATGTCTTCACCGGCCTCGAACTCGCTCTGAATGACGCTCACCGCAGAGGCGTGCGTGCCCCAGTCGTAGCCTTCCACGCGCTCAACTGTACGCGGCGTTGGTCGGAGGGAACGCTTCTGCACGTTGAAGAACTTGACGAGGACGTCGTCGAGTCCTCCGGTGCCCTTCACCTTGCTGTACCTACCCGCCGTGAGGAACGTCACGATTCCGAGGCGAAGCGCTTCCCGGGCTTCATCGACGCCCGTCTCATTTCTCATGATGCGGCCATCCTACTGTTCCCCGATTAACGCGACGTGGTCACGCGGTTCCGCTTCTGCCGATTCCCTTCAAGTCAGACGGGCGAGATCGCCCGCGTCACGCATGAAGTGCTCGACTCATTGAGACCGGAGGCCGCTCGCACTCACCCGCAGAACTCTCGTGCAGAAGGACGCACCCTCCCGAATCACGAGGAGTGTCGCGTAGCCTTCCGCAGTGATGATCAGCGCGCGACCGACCCGAGGTCTCAGGTCAGTACTTCAAATCTCGCACAGCGTCTTCCTTGTCCTCGTCGAAGACGCGGAGGTACCCGGCTGTGGTCGTAATCTGGCTATGTCCGGCGAGGGCACCGGCTGTGTGGAGGGCGACGCCCGACCGGAGAAGCTGGGTCACGAAGGAGTGCCTCAGGCTGTGGAGGCTGAATGGAATCCCGGACGCGAGAACCGTCCGCCGGATGATTCGTCGGAGCGTCGAGAGCGAGATGCCACGCTTGCTGTGCCGTGAGCAGAAGAACTCAGGAGCCTCGATGCGGAGGACGCTGCGCCGCCGCGAGTACGCCTCCAGGATCCGGTGCAGCTCCGGCGCCATCGGGACGATGCGGTCCTTCCCGCCGCCTCGGCCCTTGCCGCCGTTCACCCGGATCATCCGGGCAGTGAGATCGGCATCGAGGAACTTCAGGCAGAGGAGTTCCTTCCGGCGCAGGCCGGCATAGAGCACCGTGGCGACGAGCGCCGTCGCGAGTGCTCGGTCGTGGGGATCCAGCCATGGTATTTGCTCGGCGGCGTCGAGGATGCGGCGGCACTCGTCCGGGGTTCGCGCCTTCGGTAGGCGCGTCGGCGGTGTCGGGGCCCGGAGCCCGACGAAGGGGCTCGGGATTCCATGACGACGGTCGAGCCACTGATGGAACGACCGGAGCTTCCGCCAGTAGGAGTTCAGCGTGTGGCCCTGGCGACCCGCTTCGCGATTCCAGCGAACCCACGCTTCGATGGCGAAGAGAGCTGTCTCTACCGACGCCCCGGGGCCGGCCGTCGCGAGAAGAAAACGTCGGAAGTTCTGGTAGGCGACGTTGTATGACCGGACAGTCTCGATGCTCTGGCCGTCGAGGTAGCGCGCGTCGTCGGTGAAGGACCGGAATTCTCGGTCGAGATCCTCGACCGCCCACGAGGCCGGCGAGCGAGTCTCACGGGGAAGCGGGGAAGGTGGCGGCGAAAGCCTGGCCCGATCCGAAACAGATAAGGGCCGAGCAGGAGTCGTTTGCGGACCGGTTCGTCGCGTGAAGGAACGAGGCATGGGAGAGATGGGGAAGGGATGCGCTCCCTTCCACGGAAATCGTGTCCGGATCGATCTCGATCCCAAACCCGCGGACGGGTTCACTTCGTCTCCACCGGCTCAGTGTCTGAACCAGCGTTTCGTCGCATCCACAAGCGCCTTGGAGCCCCCGATCGGATTTGAACCGATGACCTCGTCCTTACCATGGACAGGTGGAGCAGGCGGTCGTCGATATTGGCTTGTAGAAGACGAAAACGGAGTGTCCCGGTGCGGGTTCGAGCCGAGCCGTCGCCGGATCACGATCGTTTCCGTGGAAAGGAACATCCACAGGAAACCACGTCACCGCGCGACGTGCAAGAGCATCGCCATGATGCGTCAGTGCGGTGAGCGGCCTGCACCCGATACCGTCGAGGCTTCCTGCCGAAGCTCGCGACGACATTCTGGAGCGCGGTCGCGCGGATCGGTCAGGTGTCGAGGTCGATCCGAAGCGCGAGCCGCGCGGCTTCCTGAAGGTGCTCGCCATCGACGACGTGCGAGTACCGCTGGAGCATCGCGAGGCTACGGTGCCCGAGGAGATCCATCGCGACGCGGTCTGGGACCCCAGACTGCCGAAGGAGCGTCGCGTAGGTGTGTCGCAACATGTGGGGAGTCAGGCGGGTGCCGAGATCTCGGCTCGTTCGCTCGAAAAGCCGCCGGACCGCCATCACCCCGAGTCCCTTGTTCTGGTAGAGCGCCGTCAGGAACTCCGGGTGGCTTCGGCCGGCATGGCGTCTCTCGCTGAGGTAGCACTCGATGACCTGGCGGAGTTGAGGCGTCATGTACGCCGTACGATCCCGGCCGCCGTTCCGGCCCTTTCCGTGGCGAATCCGAAGTGTTCCCTCGTCGGGCCGGACGTCGTCCATCAGCAGATTCAATGTCTCCTGGCGCCGCAGTCCGGCCAGAGAAAGAAGCCCGAAGAGGCAGGTGTTCCGCCATCGTTCGAGCGGACTCCGCCAAGGAGCATTCTGGACATACCGAAAGAGCGCCTCGGTCCGCTCCCTCGTGAGGTAGCTCGGCTGCGGGAGATTCTCTCGCGGCGGTGATGGGACGAGCCAGCACGGATTCACAAGACCGTCGATCTCCCCGATCCGGTGGAAGATGGCCGACAGGCCTCGCCAGTACGTCGCGATGGCGTTTCGCGCTCGGCCGCTGTCGCGGAGCCACGCAATCCACCCCTCCAGGATCACCCGCTGTATCCGAACGTCTCCGGCAAGGAACCGATCGGGTGCAGGTGTGGATCGCAGGTATCGTCGGAACGACCGGTACGCTACGAGCCAGCGGCGAGTCGTCGCGGGCTGGAGCCCCTCGGTCTGAAGGGCGCTCATCGAGATCCTCTCCACCGCACCGTCGAAGTGGTCGAGCGACGGTAGGTGGAATGGAAGGAGAGCTCCGGGGGTGAAGCCCCGGCGAGAGGCGAATCGGCCCATCCCTTCGAACGTGCCGGATGTCGTCGGGGGCGAATAGGGGTGCGGGGCGGGCGCGAATATCTTGGGGGAGGAGAGATCCCCCGCAGCGCTCCCGCTGGAATGCGGAGAGCTGGAGGCTAGGGCAGGAGGGGCCGATTCCCAGCAGCCCGCGGCTGAACCCATAGGCGCGCCGGTTAGCCCCATCGAGGAAGGTGCCTGGACGCTCGGGATTGGCGGATGGTCCGAAATCAAGGAGGGGATCGGCTCGTTCAATTCGCCCGTCACCCCGTCATCCCGTGTCGATAGCGGTTGGCCCGTCGTCGCGGGCCTGTCAGGCGCTGAAGTCATCGATGGTGACACCGGTAGAGAACGGAGATGGAGGCGCCGGCGGGGTCTCGGGCCGGAGCACCTGGATTCGTCGCGCCTTGAAGCGCGTCCCGCGAAGGGCCCAGTAGCAGGCTCCGCGCGGGAGGTCGGAGAGATCGTGAATGCGGCGCCGGATCTCCTCCTCTGGTGTGAGGAGCGGGTCCGTCAGCAGGTCGTAGGGGCGGACGCGCTCGCGCGGGATGTTCCCGAGCGGCTCGAGGATGTCTGGTCCGAGCAGCCGTGCCTCGGCGTAGGGGAGGCGGAAGAAGTACTGCCGGCCGGTGTTCCCGGTGAGGAAAGTACGGAGTCGTGGCGGGAAGAGAGAGAGACCCTGCGATGCGAGGACGAGTGACACCTTGTACTTCCGGCCGACCACGAGAAGATCTGCGAGACCGCTCTCCTCTCCGGCGAAGCTGTGCGCCTCGTCGACGAGGAGCGTCACCGGCCGCCGAATCTCCGGCACCTGGCGCTCGCGCCGAAGCGCCGCAAGGAGGAGCGAGTTCGTGATGAGGCGACCAAGCACGTCGGCTGCCGCGCCCAGTGATCCCCGCGCGAGGTTCACGACGACGGCAACCGGCCGATCGATGCTGTCGAGGAGGTCAAACGTCGTCTGGGCTCTCCCGAGGAATGACCGGACTGCGGGCGAGTCGAGGAGAGGCGACAGCTTGTTCAGGACGGCTGAGACATACATGGCTTCCCTCGCACCGAACCGGTCGCTGAAGTACGCCTGCACCTCCGGCCCCGCGCTCTGAAGGACGTCGAGCCGGAAGTCCTCCTCGGACAGGAGTCGCTCGATGTCGAGCAGCGTGAGGGGTCTCTCGCTCTCAATGAGGCCGCGCAGCGCCATGCGGACGATCTCCTCGACCTTCACGCCCCAGGCCCAG
>CALBDV010000709.1 GCA_937927565.1 uncultured Holophagales bacterium | reverse complement strand
ACGCCGATCTTCCCGTACGTCGTGCGGGCCTCGGCGAAGCCGTAGTCGATGTCGGCCTTGAGGGTGTGGAGCGGCAGGCGCCCCTCCTGGTACCACTCCGACCGCGCGATCTCGGCGCCGTTCAGGCGGCCGGAGCAGCGGATCTTGATCCCCTGCGCGCCGAAGCGGAACGCGGACTCCATCCCCTTCTTCATCGCGCGGCGGAACGCGACCCGCCGCTCGAGCTGCATCGCGATCGATTCCGAGACGAGCTGGGCGTCCGTTTCGGGACGCTGGATCTCGACGATGTTGACGTGGATGTCCTTCCCGAGCCTGCGCTGGAGACGGTCGCGAAGCTGGTCGACGGCCGCGCCCTTCTTGCCGATGATGACGCCGGGCCGGGCGGTCATGATGTTGATCTTGAGCTTGTTGCCCCGTTCGATCTCCACCTCGGAGACGGCCGCGTTCGCGAGGTCGCGCTTGAGCTCGGCCCTCAGCTTGAGGTCGTCGTGGAGGAAGCGGAGATAGTCCTTCTCCGCGTACCAGCGCGAGTGCCACGTCCGGTTGTAGCCGATGCGGAACCCGTACGGATGAACCTTCTGACCCATCGTTGCTACTCCTGCCCGCCGGCGGGCTCCGGGGCCTTCGCGCTCTTCGTCGCCTTCGGCGCCCTGGGCTTGGCTTCGGCCTTGGGCGCGCCCTTCGGCGCGGACGGACGGGCGGAGGCCTTGGCGACTGCAGTGGCGACCTTCCCGACCTTCTTCTTGGCGACCGGCCGCGCCGGCTCGGCGGTGAGCCCCGCCTTGCGCCGGACGACGGGATCGTCCGACAGGTGGACCGTCACGTGGACGAACGGCCGCGTGACGAGCCACATCCGGCCCTGCGGACCGCTCATGAAGCGGGGCCGGGCGAAGCGCTTCTTGTAGTTCGAGATCGACCGGAGCATCGCGTTCCGCTGAAGCGGCTTGCGCCCTGCGCCGTCGACGAGGATTCGGGAGACGACGAGGGCGTCGGCGTCGACGCCGGACCCGTTCTGCTGGGCGTTGGCGACGGCCGACTCCAGCAGCTTCTTCAGGTCGGGGGCGCAGCCCTTCGGCGTCGCGCGCAGCATCGCGAGCGCACGGCCGACGGGCTTCATGCGAATGAGGTCCGCGACGAGCCGCACCTTCTGTGCGGAGCCGCGGTAGTGACGGAGGCGGGCGACGGCTTCCATCGGGCCTCCGTTACTTCGCCGCCGGGGCCGGCGTGGCCCCCTTCTCGACCTTCCGGCCGGAGTGGCCCTTGAAGGTCCGGGTGGGAGAGAACTCGCCGAGCTTGTGTCCCACCATGTTCTCGGAGAGGTAGACGGGGATGAACTTCTTCCCGTTATGGACCGCGAGCGTGTGACCGACCATCTCGGGCATGATCGTCGAACGGCGCGACCAGGTCTTCACCACGCGCTTGTCCCCTGCCGAGTTGAGGGCGACGATCTTCTCCAGGAGGTGCCCGTCCACGAAGGGGCCTTTCTTTGTCGAACGCGACATCAGGGTTTCCTTCGCTCCGCCTTACTTCTTGCGGCGCTTGACGATCATGTTGTCAGTGCGCTTGTTGTTCCGGGTCTTCGACCCCTTGGTCTTCCAGCCCCACGGGGAGCAGGGGTGCCGGCCGCCCGACGTCTTCCCCTCGCCGCCGCCCATCGGATGGTCGACCGGGTTCATTGCGACGCCTCTGTTGTGCGGCTTCCAGCCCAGCCACCGGTTCCGGCCGGCCTTGCCGATCGAGACGTTCTCGTGCTCGAGGTTCCCGACCTGTCCGATCGTGGCGTAGCAGCCGATGCGAACCTTGCGGAGCTCGCCCGAGGGCATGCGGAGAAGGCAGTGCTCGCCTTCCTTGGCCATGACCTGGGCGCCCGCGCCGGCGGACCGGACCATCTGGCCGCCCTTGCCGGGCGTCAGCTCGACGTTGTGGACGACCGTGCCGAGCGGGATCGACTTCAGCGGAAGCGAGTTCCCGGTCAGGATGTCGGCCGTCGGCCCGGCGACGACCGTCTGGCCGATCTCGAGACCGTTCGGCGCGATGATGTAGCGCTTTTCGCCGTCCGCGTAGTGGATCAGCGCGATGCGGGCCGACCGGTTGGGGTCGTACTCGACGGAGGCGACCTTGCCGGGAATGCCGGTCTTGTCACGCTTGAAGTCGATGACCCGGTACCGGCGCTTGTGGCCGCCACCACGCCACCAGGACGTGAGCTGGCCGAGGTTGTTCCGGCCGCCCGTCTTCATCTTCCCGCGCGTCAGGCTCTTCTCGGGGGCGCTCCGCGTGATCTCCGCGAAGTCGCTGGTCGTCCGCTGGCGGAGACCGGGGGACGTGGGCTTGTAGGAGCGAACCGGCATGTCAGACCCCCTCGAAGATCGGCGGCAGCTTCTCGCCCGCCTTCAGCTTCACGTAGGCCTTCCGCCCTTCGCTCGTACGGCCGATGGAGCGCCCGACCTTCTTGATCTTCGACGTCGTCTTCAGGACGCGGACGGAATCGACCTTCACGCTGAAGAGGACCTCGACGGCGCGCCGGATCTCGATCTTGTTCGCGTCGCCGGCCACCTTGAACGTCAGGACGTTCTGCGTTTCCCGAAGGGTCGTCGACTTCTCGGTGATGATGGGCTTCAGGAGAATCGACTGGGCGGTCTTCATCCGAGCACCTCGGTGACCGTCTTCAGGGCCTGTTCCGTCAGGATGAGCGTCGTCGCCTCGAGCGCGGAGTAGGCGTCGAGCCCGAGAGCGTCCTCGACGAAGAGGGCCGGGTTGTTCCTGGCCGCCTTCGCGAGCTTCTCGTTCTCGCGGCGGTCGAGGAGGAGGGCCTTGCCGGTGATGCCGAGCTTGGCGATCACGGCCGCGAGGTCCTTCGTCCTGTGGGTCGGAAGGTCGAGGCTCTCCAGGAGGAAGAGCCGGTTCTCGCGGAGCTTCTCCGAGAGGACGCAGCGCAGCGCGGCCTTCTTCGTGGCGACGTTGACCTTCAGGTCGTACGAGCGCGGGACCGGCCCGTGGACCGTGCCGCCGTGGCGGTGGATCGGGGGGCGCCCGCCGCCCTGCCGCGCGCGGCCGGTGTGCTTCTGCTTGAACGGCTTCTTGCCGGTGCCCGAGACCTCGGAGCGGACCTTCGTCTTGTGGGTCCCCGCGTGCTCGCGCGCGCGGATCGCCCGGACGACCTCCCACACGATGTGGCGGCGGAACGGGACCCCGAAGATCTCCTCGGGGAGGTTCGCCTCGCCGACGGTGTCGGCGTTGAGGTTCCGGATCGGGACGGTGAGGCTCGTGGAGGGAGCCGTCTTGCTGGTGGTCGGCATCGTCCCTTTCCTCACGCCGCCTGCGTCCGGGACGCCTTCTTCACGATCTTGATGACCGTGTTCCGGGCCCCGGGGACCGCGCCCCGCAGGTAGATCAGGTGGTTCTCGGCGTCGATCCTGACGACCTCGAGGTTCTTCGTCGTTATCTGCTTCCCGCCCATCCGGCCCGACGAGCGGGTCCCGGGGTAGACGCGGGAGGGAAACGCCGATGCGCCGATCGAGCCGGGCAACCTGTGGAACATCGAACCGTGGGTCGCGACTCCCCCGGCAAAGCCGTGGCGTTTTACGACCCCCTGGAACCCCTTCCCTTTCGAGACGCCGACGACGTCGACGTGCTCGGCGGGGTTGAAGATGTCGCAGAGGACCTTGTCGCCCGGGGCGAACGCGTCCCCTTCTTCACAACGGACCTCGCCGACGGTCCGCGTGGGGGGGACGCCGGCCTTCTCGAAGTGTCCGCGAGCGGCCTTCGTCAGGCGGCGGGGCGATGGACGGGGCCCGACGAGTCCGAGCTGGACCGCGTCGTAGCCGTCGTTCTGTTTGGTCTTGCGCTGGACGACCAGACACGGCCCGGCCTCCACCACCGTCACCGGCACCACGGTGCCGTCGGCTGCGAAGAGCTGGGTCATCCCGATCTTGCGCCCCAGAATCCCTGTGATCATGGTCAAAAACCTCGTTGCGGCTCCGGGCTACTTCCCCATGGTGCGGATCTCTACTTCCACACCGGCGGGGAGTTCGAGCTTGGTGAGGGCGTCGACGGTCTGCGGCGTCCACTCGAAGATGTCGAGGAGTCGCTTGTGGGTCCGCATCTCGAACTGCTCACGCGATTTCTTGTCGACGTGCGGGGAACGGTTGACCGTCCACCGCGAGATGGTCGTCGGCAGGGGGATCGGGCCGGCGACCTTGGCGCCCGAGCGGCGCGCCGTGTCGACGATCTCCAGCGTCGACTGGTCGAGGATGCGGTAGTCGTACCCCTTGAGGCGGATGCGGATCTTGTCGTTGCCCATCGTCTTTCTCGT
>CALBDV010000708.1 GCA_937927565.1 uncultured Holophagales bacterium | reverse complement strand
TGTAGTCGACGTCGGCGCGGGGGATGCCGTAGAGGTGGAAGAAGGCGGCGTCGAGCTCGCAGCGGAGGCGTAGGCGGCGGGTTTCGTCCCAGCGGAAAGGCGCGCCGGTGTAGCCGAGATCCTCGGCGAAGGGTTTCATGTCTGATGCCGTGGCGGACAACTCAAGAATCCGGGGTCGAATCCACTCGTGGAGGACGATGCCTGGGTCCCAAGGACTTGGCACTGCGTAGCATTCGGGGGCGAGAACCGGGATTTGCCTCATCGTGAAGTACTTCAGTGCTGTCCCGCCCACTTTCTGTCGGGAGCAGTAGTCGAGAACGAAGCTACAAAGATTTCCGTACAGGCAGGCAATCAGCCACGGTGATTCGGACGGCAGCATCAGGAGGAACTTATCTCCGACTGCTGTGCGCGGGACGACACAAGGTACGGTTGTTCGTGCGCTTGATCGCGCGTCCGTCACGTCGCGCCACCCCAGGAGCCAGCCCCTGCTCCAGACCCCTTCCAGTCGGGAAGCGACTTCCCTTTCGTCGACCCAGTATCTCGGCATGGTCAGGTAGTCAGGGTCGGAGAGCTTCTCGGCCGCCACCTGCGGAAGGATGTGTTCGCGTTCGCCGGGGGCGAGGAGGGCGAAGTCGCCGTACCTGTGGTTGAAGTGGAACACCATCTTCGCTTCCAGGAGCGGCGTGTAGGCCCCCGCCGGACCCACGAATCTGTTCCCGTCGAGGCGATGGCCTGCTCCCTCTAGCTGGCGGCGCGTTCGGAAATGGCTCGAGTCGTTCGCCATGTCGAGCATGCGCAGGAAGCGGATGCCCCAGGGGTTTCCCTCCGGATCGTCTTCGCGCCACAGGACGCCCGTGCGCCGATAGATGCCGAGATTGATCTCCGCATCGCGACGCGTCCGGAAGACGGGACAGGTGCGGGTGTTCGGGTTGAGCGTCGCGATGTCCGCCGCGGAGAGCTTGTAGACGCGATCGGGTTCTTCGAGGACCTCCGGGTGTCTCACGAAGGCGGCGAACGACGGCTCAAGCGTGCCGCGCATCGAGTACACGAGCAGGCAGAAGTTGACCCGGTGGTCTATTCCTGCGAAGAGCTTGCCTTCGTTCTCGAAACCGAGGAAGGCCGCCAGATGACCACGGGTCATGAGGTCGCTGAAGAACTCCTTCGTCGTGTCGTCGGTGGCGATTCCGGTCGGAACGATGAAACCCGCCCGGCCCATGTGCCCGATGAGCGTGCGATTGAGTTCTGCGAAAACGGCATAGGTGTTGACGTCGCCTTTGCCGCAGAGCGGGAACCGCCTCGTGAGGCGCAGCAGTTGGCTCGACCCTTCCGCCTCGCGAAGAGCTTCACGGAACTCCGCGTGTAGCTCGGGGTTGGCTTTCTCTAGCGCCTTGATGGCGCGCGTCCGCGCCGCCGCGTTCGGCGCCCCGGCAATCTCCGGCGACCGCGCCGCGAAGAACTCCTGCTCCTGGAGCTTCACCCTCTCCCACGGCGGGT
>CALBDV010000707.1 GCA_937927565.1 uncultured Holophagales bacterium | reverse complement strand
GGGCCTACGGATTCCGGGACCAGATCCAGGACGTCCTCGCCCTGACGCTGACCCGGCCCGACCTGACGCGCGAGCACCTCGTTCGGGCGGCGGCGCGCCAGTTCGTGGAAGGAGACGTCCAGCACTGGTGGGACGCCTCGAGCGGCAACGGCATACGGACCCGCTGCTCGGACGACCTGCTCTGGCTGCCGTACGGGGTCGCCCACTACGTGCGCGCGACCGGGGACGTCGCGATCCTCGACGAGCGGATCCGGTTCCTCGAGGGCCCGCTCCTGCCGCCCGGGGAGGCCGAAGCCTTCGGGATGCCGTCCGTCTCGAGCGAGCCCGGGTCGATGTTCGATCACTGTCTCCGGGCGATCGACCGCGGCCTGACGACGGGAGTCCACGGGCTCCCCCTGATCGGGAGCTGTGACTGGAACGACGGCTACAACCGCGTCGGCCACGAAGGACGAGGCGAGAGCGTCTTCGTCGGCTGGTTCCTCCACGCCGTCCTCGGCACGTTCGCGCCCCTGTGCGACGAGAGGGGCGACACCGGGCGGGCGGCGCGCTACCGCGCCAGTCGCCAGCGGCTCGGGACGATGCTCGAGCAGAGCTGGGACGGCGACTGGTACCGGCGCGGGTACTACGACGACGGCACGCCGCTCGGGTCGTCCCAGAACGACGAGGGGAGAATCGACTCCGTTGCACAAAGCTGGGCTGTCCTATCCGGGGCGGCGCCGACGAAGCGCGCGGAGCGCGCCATGGACTCCGTCCTCGCCCACCTGGTGCGCCGCGCATCCGGCGTCGTCCTGCTTCTCACCCCTCCCTTCGACAAGACGGCCCTCGACCCCGGGTACATCAAGGGCTACCTGCCGGGGATCCGCGAGAACGGCGGGCAGTACACGCACGCGGCGCAGTGGGTCGTCCTCGCTCTCGCCCGGCTCGGGAGCGGCGACGAGGCGATGGAGCTCTTTCACATGCTCAACCCGATCAACCACGCGCGAAGCGCGGCCGACGTCGAGACGTACAGGACGGAGCCCTACGCGGTGGCCGCCGACGTCTACGACCACCCGGCCCACCGCGGGCGTGGCGGCTGGACCTGGTACACCGGGGCGGCCGGCTGGATGTACCGGGTCGCGATGGAAGGGATCCTGGGTCTGGAGCGCCGCGGGGCCGTCTTCTCGATGAATCCCTGCATACCGTCGTCGTGGCCCGCCTGCTCGGTCGATTGGCGGTTCGGCAGGGCGCGCTACTTCATCGAGATCGAGAACCCGGAAGGGAAGTGCCGCGGCGTCGCCTCTGCCGAGCTGGACGGGGCGGCCGCGGATCCCGCCGCGATACCCCTCCTCGACGACGGGCTCGCCCACCGCGTGCGGGTCGTTCTCGGGACGCGCCCGGCGGCGGACTCCGGTGCCTGACCGGTGGCCGGCCACCCTTCTGGCAGAGGTATTGCGACGAGAGGTCTGAAGGCGGATCGGGATGCCGTCCCCCGGTCCGCCGCCGCCCGAAGTGCCGAACGACGGAGAAACGGAGACCCCATGCTCTATACGATTCTCGTGATCCTCCTGGTCCTCTGGCTTCTGGGGATGGTGACCTCGTACACGATGGGCGGCCTCATTCACGTCCTGCTCGTCGTCGCCGTCATCGTGGTGCTCGTCCGTGTCATCCAGGGGCGAAGGGTGCTCTGATCGCCATGGACAGTGCACTCGATCGGGGCCGGGCGCCGCCCATCCGGCCCGTCCTCTCTACATCCAGTACGGCTGGACGTCGTAGAAGCCGTAGATACGCTCTCCCCAGGCCCGGTCGGTCATGTCGGGCCACGCGTCCTTGTCGAAGCCCGGCGCGCTCTCGAGGCGCTCCTTCGCGATATCGAGCGTGAACGTGTGGTCCCTGGTGTCGAGCGTCATCGCCTTGTACGGAATGGCGAAGAGCTTGTCGCCGATTCCGAGGACCCCTCCGAACGAGAGGACGCAGTAGCCGATCCTCCCGGACTCGAGGTCGATCATGAACTCCTCGATCGTTCCGAGCCTTTCGCCGGCGAGGTTCTTCACGACATTTCCCTTGAGGGTCGAAGCGGTGAGGAGCTTCGGGCGTACGTCCAGCAGAGTGGTCGTCATGGGTCTCCTTCTTCGGGCCGGCTTCGAAGGACAGCCGTCCGAGCCCAGCTGTGCGCAAGCCCGGTGCCGCGGGTTGGGGAGCGGGGCAGGACGGCTCCGGGCTTGAATTCTCTTCCGTCGGAGTTGAAAGGAGTACAGGACCGGTCGGGTTGTCGACGCGTTGCCCGTACTGGCACCTCTCTTGCGGACCTGGAGGCGTGAGCGATAGGCGATCGGGTCCCGATTCTTCGCGAGAGGCGCCGCTCGGAGAGCTTCTCCTGCGGCTCGCCGAGCAGGGGACCGCGCTCGGCGAAGCCCGCATCCATATGGCTCGCACCGAGCTCGCGCGGGACCTCGCGACCCAGGTCGAGAGCCGGATCCGCAGGGCGTTCGATCCCCGTTTGCAGATGGCGAAACATCACTTCGTCGTCGCGGCGGTCGTCCTCGGCGCGGTGTTCGTAGCCACGAGGGCCTTTCAGTCGGTGCTCCGGCGCGTCCGGACTCCCGATGCAGGAGAGCCCCGGCGCAGGTGCAATAGGGAATCTCTGGCTGTCGCGTATGCATCGGGCCGTAAGGACGGTGTAAGCGAGGCAAATGTGAAGGAGGCATGCGAATGAATGGTTCCAAAGGTCTCGCCATCGTGCTGCTCGTGGCCGGCGCTCTCGCGCTCATCTACGGCGGCTTCACTTACACGAAAAAGACGCACAAGGCCGAGCTCGGGCCGATCTCGTTCGCGATCAAGGACAAGGAGACCGTAAACGTGCCGGTGTGGGCCGGCGTCGCAGCAGTAGTGGCCGGCGGCGTCCTGCTCTTCGTCAGCGCGAAGAAGTAGCCGTGCCTGAATCCGCGCCTGAGCTCCCCATGGCGCTTGCACCCGCGGCCCCGAAGGCCGCCCGAAAGGACACATGACCATGAATAGATCCCATCTCAGACTCCTCGTTCCCGGCGCCCTCGCTGCTGCCGTAGTAGCGATGTCCGTGGGGTGCGCCTCCTCGATGACCACCAAGGACACGCGGACGGCGGACTCGGCCATCACATCCTCCATCCAGGACACGCTGTCCAGCAGCGAGAAGGTCAAGGCGCGGCAGGTGGAAGTCCAGACCCGGGAAGGTGTCGTCCACCTCACGGGCGTCGTGGACACGGAGGAAGCCAGGCGGGAAGCCGCCCGGATCTCGTGGCGCACGAACGACGTCAACGGCGTGGTAAACGACCTGACGGTCGGGGAGAGGACGGTCGGCAGCTGGACCGACGACGTCCTGATCAGCTCGCAGGTCAAGTCGAAGCTGATCGCCACTTCCGGTATCAAGGCCGGCGACATCGACGTGAGCTCCTCGCAGTCGGTCGTGACTCTTATCGGGCGTGTCAGCTCGTCAACGATCAAGAGCGAAGCCGAGCGCATCGCCCGCGGCACCAAGGGCGTCAAGGACGTGAACAACGAGCTCACCGTGGGAATGAAGAAGAGCTAGACCCGGCGGGCCGGAGCACGAAAGGCTCCGGACGCAGGCTCGCGCGGCGGTGGGGACCTCCCGGATCGGGACCCCGCCGCCGCATTCGTCT
>CALBDV010000706.1 GCA_937927565.1 uncultured Holophagales bacterium | reverse complement strand
CTCGTGCGAGGGGACTTCGCTCACCTGACTTCGACGGCCCTCCCGGAGAAGGCCCGCAAGTGGGTCGACGTCCGGAATGACCGCTTCGGGGAACCGGGGAAGGACTCCTTCGAGGGGGCCTGGTCGCTACGGACCTGGATCGCCGCCCTCCTGCCCGGCACTCCACCCTCGCCCCCTCCCGGTGGTCGGCAGCGCCCCATCGCCTTCGGAATCGTCCATTCGAACGAGACCGTCTCGCCGGAGGAGAAGGTTCGCCTCCGGCTGTTTCTGAAGAACAGCTCGGAAACCGACGTCGACTCCGAAGAGGCGAAGAAGGAACGCTATTTCTGGCACATTTCCGACCGGGAGACCGGCTTCGCGTGCTCGTTGGGCTTCACCTGGCTCGTGGAGGGAGGCAGCCCGGAGGCCTTCGAGAAGAGGCGCGAGACGGTCCGGAACAAGTACCTCTTCAAGTGGCTTCTCGTCGAGCATCAGCGCCTGCTTCTTCTGGATTTCTCCACTCGATGCGCCAGGCTGGCCCAGACACTCGACCCTGAGGCCTTCGACGAGCTCCGCGTCGAGCTGCTCCGCTATTCGGCTCGATTCAACTTCTCCCGGATCAGCGAGGAGCCGAGGCAGGAGGCCTTCTACGAATTCCTCCGGCGCGCTCTCGACGTGGAGGACCTTTTCGCCGAGGTGAAGGAGGAGATCACGGAGACGAGCGATCACCTCCAGACCAAGCGGTCCGAGCGCCTCAACATCATTCTCGCCATGCTCACTTTCGTGGCTGCTCCGCTCGGCCTCGTCGTCGGAGTGTTTCAACGCGAGACGCTTCCTCCCGGCACTCTCCGCTGGAGCTCGCTGTTCTCGTCGACGGCCTGGAGCCACCTCGTCGGCCACGCACCCGCACAGCTGGCGCTCGTGGTCGTGATCGTCGGCGTCGGTTCAGCGTTCTTCCTGGCGCCCCCGTCGTGGCTGCTTCAGATGAACTCGTTCCTAAAGGCACGGCTGCTCAGGAAAGGCCGATCGGGTTCCGGAGGGGACGGCGAGAACGACCGCAACGACTGAGCCGGCCGTGAAGGGCGCCGCGGAACGACCGCGTCCGTCGCCCCCTCCTCGAGGAGCTCCGTGGGTCAGAGAAGGGCGAGACGCTGGAGAGGTCAACCCTCGACCGGAGCGTGCGTCGCCGTCGCCGCCTTCGCTCCGTCCGTCTTCATTCCGCCGTCCCCTCTCCGACGAGCTGCTTCCACTCCACGCGCGGCTCGGTCCCCGGACAGACCGCACTCCGAGAGAGGTCTGCCAGCATCTCGAGGGACACCGCGGCTCGGGGCGCACCGACGATCCTCGACAGGTTCCGTGTCCCGGCAGGACCGTTCGTCCGGCGCCGCAGCGTCCGCGAACGGGCGACCCGGAGGAAGCGCCCGACGTCCCGCGGCACGAGAAGGCTCGCTTCCCCGTCGAGATCCAACCAGATCCCCTCGGGGCCCGCGAACGCCGGTCGGCCCCTCACGGCTTCCGGGGAGACGACCACGACCTTGTTGTGCTGCCAGAACGCCTCGACGCTCTCCGGACCCCACCACGAGCGCTCCTCCGACGCGACGATCTCCGCGGGACGGTGAAACGGGACGAGCCCCGGGTTGAGCTGATAGCCCTCGGACGCCACGCCGCGGATCTCGACGAGGTGGTCTCCTTCGAAGCGCCGACTGAGCCGCACGATGCACCGTCGCACGGCGATGTCCTGCAGGTGAGTCGATGCGGCCTCCTGGACAGAGTAGTCGAGCCCGCTCGCCACGTTCGTCAGCGCGTTGTCGTAGACGTCCGAGGCGGTTCGGCAGAGCCAGTCGACGAGCTCGGGGATCGCACGCAAAAACTCGAAGTAGGCGTCCTCATAGAGCTGACGGGCTTCAGGTCTTTCGAGGATGGCCTCGCCGAGTCGCCACGCGATGGACCACGCCCCCGGCCCGAAGAGCTTGTCCACCCGGCACACCTGGACAGCCCGTTGCGTTCCTGTGTAGCCGACGAGGCCAGAGAGGGCGAGCCTCTCGTCGGAGACTCCGCCCGCTAGCTGTCCGCGGCCCGACCCCTTCAGCACTCGAACGAGGCCGGGACGTCGCCCTTCTGTCGCGCGCGGCAGACGTGGATCCCGGCGCCCAGCTCGTCGAGGCCCCGCCGGAACGCCGCCGCGTGGAGCGGCACCCGGATGCTCGTGAGGCCCCGCGCCGCGAGGCCGAGGGGCGAGAAGCACGAGAAATAGGTTGCGCCGCGGTACTCCTTCTCGAGGAAGTCCTTCTGGACGTAGGCCGCGTAGCCTTCGATCTCCGAGAGGAGCTTCAGCAGTCCGCTCGACTCGAGGTGAGCCCGGAAGCCCGAGAGGTCTGCACCTTCCTCCGCGAGGCTGCGGACGAGACGACTCGTCGCCTCACGGGTGCGCTCGACCAGGTCGGGGAAGAGCCGAAACTGCGCAACGTGGACCAGCTCGTGCCCCAGGATCACCTTCATCGCCTCGAAGCTCTGACAGGAGAGAAAGAGGCGGTTCAGCGTGAGGACGGAGTCGACCGGGTCGTAGAACGAGCTCAGCTCCTGGCCCAGGACGAAGCCGAGAAGCTGCGAGGGGACGACGTCCGGCTCGGCGCCGTGGGCGCGGCCCAGCGTGAGGAGGAGGTCGTCGAAGCCGTCCGAGATCACGATCCGGTAGCCGGTTCCGAGTCCCGGGATGCCGGTGATCCGCTCGACCAGGGGGGCGACCTCGTCGATCGCGAGACGGACGAGTGCGTCGTCGAGGTCCAGACGCACGACCCCGGCCTTGAGTCCCGGCACCGCTTCACAGCCCTCGAGAACGGGCATCGCGGCGGGCGGCGCCGGAAGGACGATCGGCGGGATCTCGGCGACCCCGCACGAGAAGACGGGGCGGAATGGCTTGCTCCGGTAGAGCGCCACTTTGCACCCGTCCCTCACCATCGAGAGGACGACGTAGATCTCGGGATGCCGTTCCGCCTCGAAGGGGTCCTGGTTGAACTCCCGCCGCGTGAAAGAGACGGCGAAGCAGCCTGCCTCGTCCGTCTCTCCCGTGGCCAGGAGGTCGTCGCGGACAGGGTCCCACTCGACGACGGCGATGCTCAGACCGCCGCACGGCAGTCCCGAGGGATCGACGACTTTCGTCCAAACTCTGAAGACTGGGTCCATCTCGCCGGCCCCTCCGCTTTGGGATCATAAGGTTCGGCGACCCCTCGCTGGGCGGCGCGCCTTCTATTCGCCGGGCCGGACCTCCAGGATGGCTCGGATCCCCGCGGGGGTCCGGGCCGAACGCAGCTTCCTGAGATCGCCGTCCGGGACGATCTCCAGAAGCCGGAACGCTGGCAGCGCCGCGAGAACGTCCGCGAGGCGGCCTCCCCACTCCGGATCGATCGGCTTCTTCGGGTGGAGGGCGAGCCAGCGAAGCGACGTGGCGCGCCGCAGGGTTTCGGGATCGAGCCCTTCGGCGGGAATGCGCAGGCGCTGGACACGGTCGAGATGGAGTGTCGCGGGACCCGGTGGCGTCGGCAGGGAGAGGACGCATCGGGCGTGCTCGGCCGTGAACCAGTCGAGAGCGGGAGGGCCCTCGGAGCGGATTCGCAGGATGAGGTTCTCCCACGGGGGACGGAACCCGGCGGCCGTCCGGCGGGCGATCTCTTCGTCGAGAGTGACCTGCACGAGGAATGGCATCGCAGAGGGGAAATCGCCGAGGGAGGAGCAGCGCCCTTGGAGCGTGATGGCCGCGGCGTCGACACCCTTCGACGTCGCGAGGAAGCCCTCCGCGTCCCGCAGCGTCAGTTCCTTGAGCTGCCGGCGTTCCAGTCCGACGAAGGCTCCCGGGGGACCGTCCAGATACTGCAGCTCTGCGAGCCGGCCGAGGTCGAGCGGCGCACCCGGGACCGGGTCGAGCTCGAGGCGCACGAGCTGCCGGAATGCTGCGACGGCTCGCGCGCCAGCGGCGTCGAGCGGGTGCCCCGACAGATCGAGGGAAACGACGCGGCCCTCCCCGTCGAGCGTCCAGCCCTTCTGCGGGAGACCCAGTGCGCGGAGGGGGCCGACGTCGTCCTTTCTCAGTGCCCAGCTGGTCGCGGCGAGGATCGGGAGGCACCAGGCGAGGACGAGCGCCCACACGAGCGCGGCGACCTTCAACTCGCCGAAACGGAGGGGCGGCAGGTCGGGATGATCGCGACAGTGCGCCGCGAACTTCCGCTCCACGGCCACTCCGAGCCGAACACGAACGACGACCAGCGCGAGCATGACGACGGCGAAGAGAAGGCCGACGACCGGGACGGTCTCGCGCGCCACCTCCGGAAGCTCGCGGGCGGAAAACCGGAGGAATTGCGCGAAGAGGACACCCCTCGACCCCTCGACGGCAATCGACCCGGGCACGCTGGACGGCAGGAAGTGGTAGGCGGCCGTCCCTGCGAGGGCGGCGACCGCGACTGCGGCGTAGGCGATTTCCGCACGCCGCCTCCAGCCTGCAATTCTTTTCGGCGCCATTCCTTCCGCCCGTCGCGCAAACGCCATTCTCAGAAGACGCGACGGGAAGCTCGTCTGCACGGCACGGGCTTCGAGGAGGTTTGCGCGAAACGAAAAGGCAACGGTGACGAGCGCGAGAACGGTCGCGACGAGAGGAGCGAGGGCGACGACGAGGGCTCGGGTCCCGGCATCCTCCCGCGCGAGGGGGCCGAGGCGGAGGACGAGCCAGGCGAGTGCAGGCGCCACGCCCAGGAGACCCATCCGGATCGTGAACCCTTCCGACAGCTTCTTCCGCGCCCTGAGACAGGCGCTCGGGAGGGCTCCGAGGTCTCGCACGGACTCGCGCCGTTCGAGGAAGACCTGGACCATGGCGCTGAAGACGACACCGAGGAGGACGAACGGGCCCGCGGAGATCAGGACCCACGTCCCCAGGAAACTCACGGCCCTGTCTGCCTCTTCCGGCGCGAGACCCACCGATGTGATGCGCGCAACCATCCCCCGTCTCACCAGGACCCAGGTGAAGCCGACGATGGAAGAGACGACGGCGCTGACCCCCGCCAGGAAGAGGATGGTCTTCCGGACCTTCCCGATCCGCGTGACCTTGTCGACGATTCCCTCCATCGCCGT
>CALBDV010000705.1 GCA_937927565.1 uncultured Holophagales bacterium | reverse complement strand
GCGCACTTCTCGGGGCGCGGCCTCTTCGACCGCGACCGGACGCTCTGGTGCGGCTTCGTCGTGGAAGGGCCCTCGGGACGCGTCTACTACGCGGGCGACACGGGGTGGGGACCGCACTTCGAGGAGGTGCGGCGCCGGTTCGGGCCGATGCGCCTCGCGCTCCTGCCGATCGGCGCCTACCGCCCGCGCTGGTTCATGAAGCCGGTCCACGTCGACCCGGCCGAGGCCGTCGCCGCCGCCCGGGTCCTCGAGGCGGAGACGAGCGTCGGCGTCCACTTCGGGACCTTCCCCCAGGCCGACGACGGGATCGACGAGCCGGCCGCCGACGTCGCCGCCGCGCTCGCCCGGCTCCGCGACGAGGGGATCCCGCCGCCGCGCTTCGTCGTCCCGGCGAACGGCGAGGCGCTCCAGGCGCCGGCCGCGCTCAGCGCGTCGCCCGGGCCGCGATCTCCCGGAGCATCCCCCTGAAGACGAGGACGTGCAGCGGGTAGACGCCGTACCAGTAGAGGAGACCGGCGAGCCCGGCCGGATCGAACGTGGCGGTCTGACGGATCGTGGCGCCCCCGGAGTCCTCCGTCACATCGAACTCCAGCCAGGCCCTCCCGGGGAGCTTCATCTCTGCCGCGAGGCGGAGCCGCCTGTCCGGCTCGAAAGCCTCGACCCTCCAGAAGTCGAGCGCGTCCCCCACGGCGAGGAGCTCCGGGTGGCGCCGGCCCCGGCGGACGCCAACGCCGCCTACGAGGAGGTCGAAGAAGCCGCGGAGGCGCCAGAGGAAGTTGGCGTAGTACCAGCCGCTCTCGCCGCCGATCCGGCGGATCGGCGCGAACGCCTGCGCCACCGTCGCCCGGACCGTCGTCGTGCGCGAGTCGACGAGCCGGGCCCCGACCCTGAGGCCGCCGTAGCCGCCGGGCGCCGTGCCGCCGGAGGAGAGCGCGTCCGACCAGCGGGTCGCGGCGAACTCCTCGTCCTCGTTCGCGAGGGCGCGCTCGATGGACCTCGCGAGGCCCATCGGCACGATCGCGGGGAAGAGCCGGCGGGCCGTGCCGTCCCTCACGACCGTCGGGTTGCTCACCCCCTCGATCAGCTTCCGCCCCACGCGCGCGTAGACCGGCGTCGTCAGGCCGAGCCAGAGGCTCGAGAGGCGGGGCGTCAGGAGGGGCACCGGGATGAACCAGCGCTTCAGGCCCCGCCGAGCCGCGTATTCCCGCATCAGGTCGCCGTACGTCACCTGGTCGGCGCCGCCGATCTCCACGGTGAGCCCCTCGCCCGGGTCGAGGTCGAGCGCGGCGAGGAGGTAGGCGACGAGGTCCTCGATCGCGATCGGCTGCGCCTTCGTCTCCACCCAGCGCGGGCAGATCATGACCGGCAGCCGCTCGACGAGCGCTCGCACGAGCTCGAACGACAGGCTCCCCGAGCCGACGACGACCGAGGCGCGCAGCTCGACGACGGGGAGGCCCGAGGCGGCCCGCAGGACGTCGCCCGTCTCCTGCCGGCTGCGGAGATGGGCCGAAAGCCCCGCCCCCGCCTCGCCGAGGCCGCCGAGGTAGACGATCTTCCGTACCCCCGCGGCGCGGGCCGCCTCGCCGAAGTTCCGGGCGGCGGCGCGGTCCTGCTCCTCGAACGCGGCCCCCGCCGCCATCGAGTGGACGAGGTAGTACGCCGTGTCGACGCCCGCGAGCGCCGGGTCGAGCGTCTCGCGCCGCAGGCAGTCGCCCGGCACGACCTCGGTCCCGGCGGGCGCCCGGGCGGCGAGGGCCTCCGGCCGCCGCGCGAGGCAGCGGACGCGGCGGCCACGCTCGACGAGCGCGCGCAGGAGCCGGCCGCCGACGTAGCCGGTCGCGCCGGTCAGGAGGACGAGCCCGGAATCCGCGGCGGTCGGGGTGTCCGTCACGCCGGCATCGTACAGCCGGGCCCGCTCCCCGTCGCCGGCAACGCACCCGAGGGAGGGGACGGGAGAAGGGCCGGGGCCCGCGATTCCCGGGGGATTCTCGAGAGCGGTGCAACCGCGGGCCGATGCGTGTTTACACCTGCACCAACACTCAGGTGTAAAGTAGAGTGTATGCGGACGAACATCGTCCTGAACGACGAGCTCCTCCGGGAGGCGATGAAGCTCACGGGCGCGCGGACCAAGACGGCCGCCGTGGACGAGGCGCTGCGGACGCTGGTCGAGGTCCGCACCGCCCGGGAGCGGAACGCCACGTACCGCGACCGGCTCGACAGGCTCGGCCCCAGCCTGCGCGCGCTGAAGCTCCGAAAGGCCCCTTCCGAGGTCCTGAGAGAGGACCGGGACCGGGCGTGAGGTCCCTCGTCCTCGACACGAGCGTCGCCATCGCCTGGTACCTGCCCGAAGCCTTCGCACCGGCCGCCAGGAGCTGGCAGAAGCAGCTCCTCGAGGGGCGCGTTCGCTTCGTGGTGCCATCGCTCCATTTCTGGGAGATGGCGAACGTCCTTCGGACCTACGTCAAACGCCGCGAGCTGACGCCGTCGCTCGCGGAGGAGATCTACGCGCTCCACCTCGACGCTCCGCTGACGGTGGAGGAGCCGGACCGGGCCGCGGTCCTGGCGGCGGCGCTCGAGCTCGATGCGACGGCCTACGACGCAGTGTTCATCGCGCTCGCGCGGACCCTCGACGTCCCCCTGCTGACAGCAGAGCGAAAGACGAGGCCCTGGGCCGTACGCCTCGGAAAGCTGGTCGAGACCCTGCCGCGTTGAGGGCGGGAAGCGGGCGAGCGACGACGGCCGGTCGACACCCGGGCACTCGAGATCCCCGGGGCCCTCTCGCGGCGTAGAGCGGTCGATGGACGAGCGCCTCGCCGAACGGATCCGTCCCCTCCACGACACCCGGAGGGGGGAACGGGGAGAGTTCGTCCTCTGGTGGGCCGCCACGGCCCTCCGGACCGACGAGAACCCGGCCCTCGAAGTCGCGATCGCGGAGGCGAACGCGCGGCACCTTCCGGTCGTCGTCTATCAGGACCTGACCTGGCGGGCGCGGTGGGCGACGGACCGTCGCTTCCGCTTCGTCCTGGAAGGGGTGCCTGGCCTGGCGCGGGACCTCGCGGCCCGAGGCGTCACGCACCTCTTCCGCCTCGAGCGCGGGCCGGGCGACTCCGCGGGGGCGCTCCTCGACCTCGCCCGCCGCGCGGACCTCGTCGTCACCGAAGAGTTCCCGGCCGGGGGCTTCGCGCGGCGGCGGGCGCGTTTCGCCGAGGAAGCGGGCGTCCCCGTCGTCGCGGTCGACGCGGCGTGCGTCTTCCCGATGCGCCTCGTCGGTCGGGCGTACGAGCGGGCCTTCGCCTTTCGGGCCGCGACGGAGAAGGAGCGCCTCGCGCGTCTCGACGCGCCCCTCCCGCGGGTCGATCCCGTCGTCCCGCCGTGGGACGGCGACCCGGGGTTCGGGCCGCTCGCCGTGGAGGAGGAGGCGATTCCCTCTCTCGTCGCCTCCTGCGCGATCGACCACGGCGTCGGCGCCGTCCCCGGCCTTCGGGGCGGCGGGGCCGCGGCGCTTGCCCGCTGGGAGACGTTCCGCGATACGGGGCTCGCGCGCTACGCCGAGGCGCGCAACGATGCCGCCGACCTCGACGGCGTCTCGCGCCTCTCGCCCTATCTCCACTTCGGCATGGTCTCCGCGGCCCGCGTGGCGCGGGAAGCGCGTGCCGCGGGGGGCGCGGGGGCGGCGAAGTACCTCGACGAGCTCCTCACGTGGCGCGAGCTGGCCTGGAGCTTCTGCTTCCACCGTCCCGACCACGCGAGCGCCTCGGCCATTCCCGAGTGGGCGCGGGAGAGCCTCGCGAGAGCCCAGGCTGCGCCGCGCAACCTCCCGCCCAGGGAGGCGATCGAGCGGGGCACCACGGGAGACCCGCTCTGGGACCTCGCGCAGCGCTCGCTCGTCGTGCACGGCGAGCTGCACAACAACGTGAGGATGACCTGGGGCAAGAAGCTCCTCGATTGGACGCGAAGCCCGGGGGAGGCGCTCGCCCTCGCCGAGGAGCTGAACCACCGCTGGGCGCTCGACGGGCGCGACCCGTCGTCGTACGGCGGGCTCCTCTGGTGCCTCGGGCAGTTCGACCGCCCCTTCCCGCCGGAGCGCCCCCTCCTCGGCCTCGTGCGGCCGCGTCCGACGGAGGAGCACGCGAAGAGGCTCGGCCTCGACCGCTACGCCGCGGTGGTGAATCGCCCGCGCGGCAACCCCTCGCCCGTCCTCGTCGTCGGGGCCGGGGCCGCAGGGCTCCTCGCGGCGCGGACGCTCGCCGACCACGGCCTCGAGGTCATCGTCGTCGACAAGGGGCGGGGCGCCGGCGGCCGGCTCGCCTCGCGGCGGCTCGGCGACGGGGGCTCGTTCGACCACGGCGCGGCGCTCTTCGAGCCGGTGACGGCCTCCTTCCGGCGACGCCTCGCGGCCTGGGAGGCGGACGGGCTCGTGGAGCGGGTCGAGTCCGACTCCGCGGTCGGCCGCGAGGATGGGAGGCGGGCCTTCCGCGCCCGCGGCCCGGCGACCTCCCTCGCGAAGCACCTCGCGCGCGGCCTCGACGTGCGGCTCGGGGCGAAGGCCGTTTCCCTCGCGCGCGACGGGGACGGCTTCGCTCTCGCCCTCGAGGACGGCACCACATTGCGCGGCGCGGCGGCGATCCTGACGCCGCCGGTCCCGCAGTCGCTCGACCTCCTCTGCCGCGGCGACCTCGCCGGGCGGATCCCCGAAGGATTTCGCTCGGCGCTCGCGGCCGTCGCCTACAACCCCGGCCTCGTCCTCCTCCTCCGCCTCGACCGGCGTGCGGCGGCGATCCCTCCTGCAGGCCTCCTCGCCCTTCGCGACGGCGGGCCCGTCGCGCGGATCGTGGAGAACGCGCGCGACGGCGGCCCGTCGCGCCTCTCGGTGTACGCCCGCGAGAGCGTCGCGGCGGAGCGCTTCGACGCTCCGCCGGAGGAGACGGCCGGCGCGCTCGAGGCGGCGGCCCTCGCCGCCCTCGGCCTCGGGTCGGAAGCGGTCGTCGAGAGGGACCTGAAGCGGTGGCGCTACGCCCGCCCGTCGGTCCCCTTCTCCGGCGAGGTCCCGGTCGTCGATCTCGACGGCGCGCCGCTCCTCCTCGCCGGAGACGCGTTCGGGCAGGTCGAGGCGGTTCCGACGACCGGGAACACGGGCCTCGAGCGCGCCGCACTCGCGGGGCTCGCGGCCGCGGGGCGCCTCCTCGGCCATTCGGCGCGCTTCCGGAGGTCTCGAGGTAACGCCGCGATACCCCTGTCGAGGTGAGGCCCCGTCCTGGCCTGCTCGCGGGGTGGCTTCCCTCGGTTCGGCGCTCGCTGCTGTACCCGGCCGCGCAGACGCCGGGGAACTCCGGCGCCCGTCACCTCCGGCGGGTGGTCACCTCGTGGGCCAGGATGAAACCGTCGTGGCGGGGACTCCACGAGAGGGCCTTCTCCGCGGCGTAGACGTCCCGCCTGAAAAGCAGCGGAATCCAGGGCAGTTCCTCCATGACCCGGGACATGGTCTGAGCCAGGTGCGAGCCGCGTGCCTTCACGTCCTCGAGACCCGCGCCCACCTCGATGAGGTGGTCGAGCTCGGCGTTCGAGGTGCCGCCGTAGTTGTGCAGGCCCCAACGGCCGGCATCGTCCCGGGTGTGGATTCCGGTCTCGAGCACCTCGCTGGCGTCGCCGGTGACGCAGCCGAAGCCCGCGACGTACATGCCGACGTCCCCGCGCCGGAGCCGGTCGAAGAACTCCGCGCTCGTCACGATCCGGACGTCGACCTCGACCCCCACGGGGAGCAGCTGCCGGCTCACCTCCGCCGCTGTCTCCCGGTCCGTGCTCCGGGTGTGGAGGGTGACGCGGAAGCCTCGGGGATAGCCAGCCTCCGCGAGCAGGCGCCGGGCCTTCTCCGGGTCCGGGACGTTCTCGGGGATCTGCGGGTTGAAGCCGAAGACGAAGGGGGGAACGAGCTGATGAGCGGGGACGGCCCCGCCGGCGCCTTTGTCGGCCATGCGGCGGCGGTCGAGGGTCTTGTGGATCGCCTGTCGCACCCGCCGGTCCCGGAAGGGGTTGGTCTTCCCGCTCGCGTGCGGCGTGACCTCCTGCGAGAGGCCGTAGGCGAGGTAGTCCAGCCGGATGTTGGTGTGGCGCCAGATCTGGAACCGGCCCGTCCGCTCGAGGCGCGTGGCGGCCGCCGCTGAATCGCACTGCACGAGCTGGCTGGAACCCGCGAGCAGGTCCCCTGCCGCCGGCTCCGGCTCGCGTCCGGTGCGAAAGGTAGCCGTGGCGAACGCCGGGCGCGCCCCCCAGTACCGGTCGTTTCGGGTCATCCGCAGGGAGTCGCCCTTCCTCCATTCAGCGAGCCGGTAGGGGCCCGTGCCATCGACGGCCTCCGCGAGGCCCCTCCCGGCGCCCTCGGGGACGATGCCCACGAAGCGGAGGTGGTTCAGGAGGATGATCAGGGGTCTCGTGGTCCGGATGCGGACGGTCCGGTCATCGAGGGCGCTCACGTCGCTGATGTCGCCGACGCGGCCGCTCATCTCGAGGCCAGGTTCCGTCCGGAGGCGGTTCAGCGTGTAAACGACGTCCCGGGCACGGAACGGCCGGCCGCTGTGGAACACGACGCCCTGCCGGAGATGGAGGGTCCAGGTCAGCGGGTCCGGGTTCTCCCACCGCTCCGCCAGGCACGGATGGAGCCGCATCTGGGCGTCGGACGTCACGAGCGGCTCGTAGAAGTGCGAGGCGATCGTGAACTCTCCGAGGTAGTTCCAGGCGTGAGGGTCCAGGCTCTTGACGTCCCACGGGACCGAGACCGTGAGGTCCTCCCTGTCGCGCGAGCAGGCCGCCGGCTGGAACAGGACGAGAAGGACCGCGAGCGGGGCGCCCCACAACCTGCCACGAAGACGGAAGCGACCCACCGTCAGCCCGCCGCGGCGCGCAGCGACATGGCGCGGAGCCGGATTTCGCGCAGGGTCTCCGCGGAGAGCCGGTCGAGGTTCTTCAGCTGCAGGAGCATCCGGGCGTTCTTCGCGAGGAACGCCCGGTGGCGAGCGAGGAAGTCCCAGTAGAGCGTCGTGAAGGGGCAGGCCTCTTCGCCCGTTGCCTTCGCGGGGTCGAAGCGGCAGGAACGGCAGTGGTTCCCCATCCGCTGGATGTACTTGCCGGTCGCGACGTAGGGTTTGCTCGCCATGAAGCCGCCGTCGGCGTGCTGCGACATCCCGATCACGTTCGGGAGCTCGACCCACTCGACGGCGTCGACGTAGACCGCGAGGTACCAGCGGTGGACCTCCTCGGGGCGGACCCCGAGGAGGAGCGCGTAGAGGCCCGTCACCATGAGCCGCTGGATGTGGTGGGCGTAGCCGAGGTCGAGCGTCTGGCGGAGGACGTCGGCGAGGCAGGCCATCTCCGTCTCGCCCGTCCAGTAAAAGGGGGGGAGCGGGCGGTCGGCGCCCAGCGCGTTCTCCGAGAGGTACTCCGGCATCCGCAGCCAATAGACCCCGCGGACGTACTCCCGCCAGCCGAGGACCTGCCGCACGAACCCCTCGACCGACCCGATCGGCGCGGCGCCCGTCTTCCAGGCATCCTCCGCCCCGCGGAGGACGTCTCGCGGGTCGAGCAGCTTCAGGTTCATCGCGGCGGAGAGGCGCGAGTGGAAGAGGACGGGCTCGCCGGCCCACATCGCGTCCTGGTAGAGACCGAAGGAGCAGAGGCGGTGCTCGAGGAAGTCCTGCAGGGCCAGCCGCGCCTCTGCTCTCGTGACGGGCCAGTCGAAGCGCTCGAGGCTTCCGGGGTGAGAGGCGAAGCGCCGGGCAACGAGGTCGAGGACCTCCCGGCTCAGCGAATCGGGAGGGAACGAGAGGGGCGGGCGGATGAAACCCGGCCCCGTGCTCCGGAAGCTCCCGCGGTTCTGATCGTCGAAGTTCCAGGTGCCTCCCGCGGGGCGTCCGTCTTCCATCAGGACGCCGCTCTTCTTCCTCATTTCGCGGTAGAAGAACTCCATCCGCAGCTGTCGACGCCTTCCAGCCCAGGCGCGGAACTCCTCGAGGGAGCAGAGGAAGTGTCGGTCGGGCCGGATCTCGAGACGCGGGACGGCGCGCCGGAGCTCTTCCCGCACGCGCCACTCTCCCGGCTCGACGACGACGACCCGCTCGGGACGCAGGGTCCCCACAGCCCTGGCGACCTCTGCGCCGAGCGTCGACTCGGCCAGCTCGACGTACTCGACGCGGTCGCCGCGCGCGCGGAGCTCGTCCCTGAAGTGGCGCATCGCCGCGAGGAAGAGAGCGATCCGCGCCTTGTGCGACCAGACGTGCTCGCTCTCAGCGGAGACCTCCGCCATGAAGACCCGGTCGTGTTGCGAGTCGAACCCGTCGAAGGCGGCTGAAGCCGGGTCGAGCTGGTCACCCAGGACCACGACGAGCTGCCGTACTCCGCTCACGGGAGGGCATTCTCCTCGATTCCCGTCCGGGCTCCCTCGGAGTCGGGATCGGGTTCTCAGTCCCTGGCGCCGGGCGGCTGGCTGCCCGATTGGTCCACCTGCTCCTTGACGAACCGGTCCAGCTCCTCCGCCTCGGCCTCGATCAGCTGGCGCCACATCGCCCGTTCGAGGGTGGAAACGAGGTTGCGCAGGATACGGAACTGGGCCGCCGACGCCTCCAGGATGACCTTGAGGGGCTCCGAGCGCACGGCGGCGTCCAGGGAGAGGTCGACCTTCCGCATCGCCCAGTCGGGGCACTGGCGCTGCAGGTCGCCACGTTCGTCGCCGAGGACCATGACGTTCTTGTGACGCTGGTCTACGAGGATGCGTTCGTAGAGTGCGTCCACGGCCTCGTCCGGCCCCTCTATGAGCTGGAAGAAGAGCTGACCCGAGGCCATGAGCATGCCGGTGATGCCGTCGCGGGCGTTGTTCGCCTCCGAGACCCGGGTGATGGACTCGATGTCTTCGGGAGAAAGGGAATCGGCGAACTCGCTGATGTAGTGGATACGCCTCATGCGATCGATTACGCCCGGAGCGGGCTGCCGGATTGGCGCGAAGCGCCCTCGCCCGAGACGGCGGGGGCTTCACGCTGACTCTGAAGGACGGCCCGGGAGTGCACGCCGCGGCCCCGGGGCTACTTCGGAATCGGCGCCAGTGCCTGGGCGATCGACTCCTTCGTGGGGCGGTTGTCGCGATTCCACGTCGCCAGGGCCGAGACCCGGGCGTCCTTCGACGAGGCCAGCTCGTTCAGCGTCGCGAGCGCCTGCTCCTGCTGCGGCTTCGTTCCGAGGACGCGGACCAGGGAGAGCGTGAGGAGCGCCTCGCCGCGGAACCGGAACTCGGGCTCGCCCTTCGCCATCTCGACGAGAGCCGCGAGGCGGCTGTCGGGAAGGGTGAGAACGAACTCGCCGTCCGCGGCCTCGCGGGCATAGGGGCGGAGGTCGAATCGCGTGACGCGCTCGGAGGTGAGGAGGCGCTGTGGGGCGTGCTCTCCGAGGATGGTCGCAGCGGCGAGCGCGAGCGGCGCGTCTCCCGTCCGACGGGCGAGGTCGTAGACGCCCTGGGCTCCGTGCCGGATGCAGGCGAGACCGACGAGGTCGGTGATGATCGTGGCGCCCTCCTGGCGGAGGAGGCGCCCCAGCCGGATCGCCCGGCGGAAGTCCTCGATTGCGTGGCCGGGGTCCTCGCTCGCCAGTCCTCGCGCCACCCATGACTTCGCGAGGTTCAGCGGAACGAGCAGGTTGGGGAGCTGCGTGTCGGAGCCCTGCAGCGGGAAGAAGTCGGGGTAGTAGCGCATCGTCGCCTGGTCGCACCAGGGCTCGGCCTCGAGGAGGAGCGGATCGTCCGGCGGAAGGACCTTGCCCAGCTCGACCGGGCCGTCGACGCGCCGGTCCATCGCGGCGGCCGCTTCGGTGTACCGGCTCCCGCCTGGTTTGGCGAAGTCCTTGAAGAAGAGCCCGGCGTTGGCGGGACCGTTTCCGAGCGGCGCGAGGAGATCGAGGTCGGTCCGGAACGTGACCGGCCACTTCTGCGCCTCGGGGCATCCCCAGCAGGGGAACTCCAGCGAGGAGAGAACGACGGCCTTCGGCGCGGGAACCGACGCCCTGGGGGCGGCGGGGCCACGTGCAGCGACTCCGGGGAGCCGGGCACCGGCGAGAAGTCGCACTCCGAGGAGAGCAGCGAGGGAAACGACGAGGGCGACGGCGATGAGGACGTGGAGACGGCGGGAGGGGCGGTGTTCGCTCGGTGTCATGTCCGTTTCTCCTTGGGCGGTTCGGGT
>CALBDV010000704.1 GCA_937927565.1 uncultured Holophagales bacterium | reverse complement strand
CGGGACACGCTGCAGATGACGGACCCGGCCCGTGTAGTCCGCGTTCTCCACGCTTACACCCATCCAGACGTTAGACGGCCACGGCAGCCTCGGTGCCAGTTGCTCCAGCCGGTCCGCTCGCTTCGTGAGGACCTGGAAGACGTGCCAGGACGCCTTCTCCATCGTCTGAAAGACCGCCCCGATGTAGTCCGCCGGCACGTCCTCGTGAAAGAGGTCGCTCATCGAGTTGACGAAGATGAGCCGAGAGGTGCGCCACCGCAGCGGCGCCTCCAGCACGTCCGGTTGGAGCGTGACGGCGAATCCGTTTCGATAGCGTGGCTGGCCCATCGCCTGAAGCCGCTTCGCCATCCTCTCGGCGTAGCAGTTCTTGCAGCCCGGGCTGATCTTCGAGCAGCCCGTCACCGGGTTCCACGTCGCGTCCGTCCACTCGATCGACGATTGCTGTGCCATGGCTACCCGAAGAGATCCATCTGCGGAGTGCTGTACCGCTGCGCCTCTCGCCAAAACTTCTGGCCGAGCTGGCTCCGGCTGAAGAACATCAGGTGATAGAGCGGCAGGTTCCGATCGGTCGAGCGAATCAGCTTCGCTTCCTCAAGCCCTCCGTACCGGTATCCCAGCGCCGCCATCTGCCGCCCGAATTGATCCGCCACGAAGTCGCCGAAGCAGAGCCCTCCCGCCCCCTGTTCTGCCCACGCCTGCCGCCAGCCCGTCATCCCAAGGAAGTCATCCACCGTGCTGTTGGACGGCTCCTCGTAGTGGCCACGATTCCGGTTCGCGTCCATCCCGGAGGGCACGAGGACGAGGAAGTCGATGTAGCGCGTCGAGAGCCTCCGGAGCGTCTCGAAGCGAAGGTTCTTCAGCTTGTAGGGATCTGCGAAGCAGAACGTCAGGACGCGAAAGCTCGCACTCCCTATCGGGACGGCATCCAGGATCGCCCCGACAGCCTCGTTGCTGTCCTGGCACAGGAAACACGCTTCCTTCATCGGATGCTCGCGCTTGATGCGTTCCTGAAGGGCAGCGAGCTTCTCGCCGTCGAGGTCGCAGTACACGTACTTGTCGAAAGGATCCTTCAGATCCAGGACGAGAGACGGCGAAGAGGGGACGATCGCTCCCGTCTCGATTAGCTTGGCCCGGCCCGCACCCGAGAAGAGATCCACGTAGGCCCGGCAGTGCCACTGCTTCTTCGTCGCGGTGGCAAACATCTGAGCATAGTGAAACACCAGACGGTACTTGTCCTCCGCCCACCCGCGGACTTCAGGGGTCAGAAGACCGTCGGGGGCAAGCCGGGGGAGATCGATCATGCTGCTCTCCCGTCCCTTCGTGGACGCACGTCGGCCACCTCTTCGCGTCGCTGGAACACGCCCAAGTCTATCGCCGCCCCCGGTTCCGGCCGGAGGGGCGATCGAGCTGACGCTCTTCACGCCGCGCGCCGGCGGGGGCCCCGCGCCCCCCTCGCCGTCACGCGC
>CALBDV010000703.1 GCA_937927565.1 uncultured Holophagales bacterium | reverse complement strand
GCTCCTCGCGCCTCCCGGGCTACGTCGAGGCCTACGGCTTCAACAGCGTCCACGGGCGCGCGCTCCCGATCGCGACGGGCATCAAGGTCGCGAAGCCCGAGCTGAACGTCGTGGCGGTGGGTGGCGACGGGGACGGCCTCGCCATCGGGGGCAACCACTTCCTCCACGCCTCCCGCCGGAACCTGGACATCTTCTACGTCCTGATGGACAACGAGATCTACGGGCTGACGAAGGGCCAGGCGGCGCCCACGACCCCGACGGGCGACAAGACCAAGTCGACCTACTTCGGGAACCCCGAACCCAGCGTCGACCCGTGCGAGCTCGCCATCTCGTTCGGCGCGACGTGGGTCGCGCGCGGCTTCTCGGGCGACATGAAGAGCCTCGTCGACCTGATGGTCGCCGGGATGAGCCACCACGGCTTCGCCTTCCTGAACGTCATGTCCCCCTGCGTCACGTGGCGCGGGGACGACCAGTTCAAGGTGATGAAGGCGAAGCTGAGGAGCCTCCCCGAGGGCTACGACCGCACGAGCCGGGCCGCCGCCTTCTCGTTCACGCGGGAGACCGACGTCCTGACGACGGGCGTCCTCTACGAGGCGCACGAGCCGTCGCTCCTCGACAGGCTCGAGGCGCAGAGAACGAAGGCGATGCAGGGGTACGAAGGGCTGACGACCGAGCAGGTCCTGAAGGTCTTCAACCCGCCTTTCTGAGGCCGGAAGGAAACGCCGCTTGGTACTTCCCGAGGGCTTCACGCAGGAGCTGCTCGACCACCTCAACGACGGCGTCTACTTCGTCGATCGGGACCGGAAAATCACGTTCTGGAACCGGGGCGCCCAGTCCATCACGGGCTGGGCGCCCCGCGACGTCGTCGGCCGGGCCTGCCCGGAAGCGGTCCTCAGGCACGTGGACGCCGAGGGGAACGAGCTCTGCCGGAACGGCTGCCCCATCTCGGCCGCGCTCGCCGACGGGAAGCCGCACAGGGCCGACGTCTTCCTCCCCCACCGGGCGGGACACCGCGTCCCGGTGCGCGTCGAGGTCGTCCCCGTCCGTGATCCAGGGGGAGCCGTCGTCGGCGCGGTCGAGGTCTTCACGGACCAGACCGAGCGGATGGAGGCGATCCGCCGCGTCGAGGAGCTGACCGAGATCGTCTTCCTCGACCCGCTCACGGGAATCGGGAACCGGCGCTACGCCGAGGTCGTCCTCGAGGAGAAGATGGCCGAGCTGACGCGCTACGGCTTCCGGTTCGGCGTCCTCTTCGTCGACGTCGACCGCTTCAAGGAAGTCAACGACGCCCACGGACACGCCACGGGCGACGCGGTACTGAAGATGGTCGCGGCGACGCTCGCCCGCTCGGCCCGCTCGCTCGACTTCGTCGGGCGCTGGGGGGGCGAGGAGTTCGTCGTCCTCCTGGCGAACGTGACCGACTTCAACCTTCCCCTCGTGGCCGACAGGGCCCGGCGCCTCGTCGAGCACTCCGAGCTGCCGATGGCGGAAGGAGCGTTGAAGGTGACGGTCTCGATCGGGGCGACGCTCGTGAGGAAGGGCGAAGAGATCGCCGACATTCTCGAGAGGGCCGACGGCCTGATGTACGAGGCGAAGTCGGCCGGGCGAAACCGGGTCGTCGTCCGTCTCTGACGGTCGACGACCCGGTCCCTTCCGGACTCAGCGGATCGCGGCGCCCCTCGGGCGCCTCGGCGTCACCGGCACTTCCGGCTCACCGATGGGACTGGACTGCTCCTCGACGGCCGCCTCGAGCCCTTCCGGACCGACGAGCTCGACGCGGAAGAACCCGGTCGCGCCCCAGGCAGAGAGATCGTGACGCGCTTCCTCCGCGGCGGCCAGGACGAGCCGCCGCTCGACGACGACGTTTCCGTCGGCGTCGAGAAGCCGCAGGAACGCCACGGCCTCCCCGCCGCCATCGAGGCGGCGAAGGAGAATCGTGGTGCCGGGTTTCACCTCGACGCGGCTGAGCGCGAGCCTGCCGTCCCGCTCGCGGTCCAGCGTCCGGATCGCGTAGCCCGTCGCCGCTCGCGCGGCCGAGCCCGGGAGAACGTCGATCAGAACGTTGATCGCCGTGGACTTGGAGGACGAACCCGAGCCATTCGAGGCGACGAGGACGATGGTTTTCGGACCGGCGGCCGGGAAAGTGACCGTGGGCGACTGGACGGTCGTGGCGGCCATCCCGTCGCCGGGGAACCAGAGCCAGCTCGTGGCCTGGGGCGAGGAAGTGTCGGTGAAGGTCACCGGCCTTCCGGCGACGATCGAGGTCGGCACCGCGAAGTTCGCGACCGGCGCGGCGAGAGAGTAGACCGGGCTCGACGCCTCCGGCCCCGGCCCCTTCTCGGGGGCGCACGCGTAGCCGCGGACGAAGAGCTGCAGAGGATCGATCGCCCCGCGAGGCGGCGCCGATGCCGACGTCTCCGCGGTCGACGCCCAGTCGCCGCCGTTGATCCTCCACTCGTAGCGGGTCGGAGGGAACCCGGCGGCTGGAGCACCCCACCCGAGGGCGAGGAAGTCCGTTGCCGTCACCGGCCCCTGTGGGCTTCCACGAGGCGTCACGACCGGCGACACCGGCGCCTCCGGCGGCCCGCAGACCGTGATCACCACCGCCACGGCCAACGGCGATCCGCCGCCGGGCGACGGCGTGCTGCTCCCCGGGTCGAACGCAAACGAGATCGTCGAGGGCCCCGACGCGGCCGACGAGGAGGCCTGGAAGGAGAACGCAACAGGTGCATACGCCGGGGCCTGCAGCACGGCCCGCTCCGGCGTGACAGTGATTCCCGGCGGGAGCTCGGACGTCGCCACGGTCACGACGACGTCGGAAGTCGGGGCGCAGGCCCCGGCCACGATCGACGCAACCATCGAGCCCGGCGTCCCTCCGGCGTTCACGGTGAGGGCAGACGGTGTCACCACAGGAGTGATGTCAGGGGGGAGGACGTTCGCGACGAACGTGGCTTCGGCGCTGATGCCCCGAGGATCGCTCACGAGAGCCGTGAGGGTCATCGGACCGGCCGGCGTTCCCGGGGCGGCGCTGACCGTGAAGGAGACGACGTGCGAGGGTGGCACCTCGGGAACCGGAATCGTCGACGGCGTCACCGTCAGCGTGAGAGGGAGGCCGGGGAACGAGACGGTCGGAGTCCCGACGTAGCCGTCCAGGGAGCTGATCGTCAACGTGTTCGAGCCGCCGGTCCCTCCCGGGCAGACGTCGACCGAGGGCCTCTCGACCGCGACTCCGATCCGGCCGTTCCGGACGACGGAAACCGGGGTCTTCGTCGTCTTGGGCTCTCCCGCGGACGGCTGGAATACGAATGCCACTTCCACGTTGCCGGAGGGAACCGAAGAGCCGGCAGTGAACGTGAAGACGACCGGGGTGAACGAAGGAGCCACGAGGTCGCCCGAAGCCGGCGTCACGGTGACGCCGGCCGGAAGGCCGGTGGGAGTGACCGTGATGCTGGAGGGCGGAGAACAGGCGCCGGGGGCCACGGACGCCGTGACCGTGCTCGGTTCGCCGCCTGAAATGAGCTCGATCGTCGCGGGCGAGACGACCGGGGCAAAGTCGGCGACCCTGACGTCGACGACGAAGGTCGAGAAGGCGGATGGCCCGCTCGGGTCCGACACCAGGACGTTCACGACCTGCGGGCCAGGAAGCGCTCCCGCGACGGCGGTGATTTCGAAGCCGACGGACTGCGCCGACAGGAGCTCGCCGACCGATATCGGGCTCGGTGTGACCCTGAGCGCGGTCGGCAGGAGCGGGAACGTGACGGTCGGCGAACCGGTGTAACCATCCAGGGGTGTGATGGTCACGGAGTTCGTCACGGCCGGGCCTCCGGGGCAGGCGCTCACGTTCGGCTTCTCGACCGCCATCGACAAGGCACCCGGCGAGGCGACCTCGACGGTGAGGGTTGCCGTCTTAGCCGGCCCCCCGTCGACCGAGAAGGTGAAGGTGACGGTCGCTGTCCCGAGCGCCGCCGATTCGGAAGCGGCGATCGTGAAGTTCGCGGCCTGAAACGACGGCCCGGTGAGGAGGACTTCCGGCGGATTCACGGTCACGCCGGTGGGGATCGAGGTGGGAGTCACCAGGATGCTCGACTGCGGCGGGCACGGGGCAAGGGCGACGGAAGCCGAAACGTCTTCCGAGGGGCCGTTCCGCCAGATGGAGATCTCTGGCGGGCTGATCGAAGGGAAGAAGTCCGGAACGCCCACGTTCGCCGTGAAGGTCGTCTGTACGCTGATGCCGGCCTGGTCCTGGACCAGGACGTTCACCGTACGCGGGCCCGCGGTCATCCCCGCGGCGGCGGAGACGGCGAAGGAGACCGTCTGGGCCGGGGGAAGCGTCGGCACGATGATGGGCGAGGGTGTGATCGTGAGCCCCGCCGGGAGGTTGGGGAACGTCACGGTCGGAGAACCCGTGTAGCCGTTCACGGGCGTGATCGTCACGCTGTTCTGGACGGCCGGACCGCCAGAGCAGACCGAGATCGAAGTCGCACCTGGTACCACGACGACGCCTGGCGGTGGCAGGACGGTGAGCGTGAACGTCGAGGTGCCGGCCGGAGCGGGGCTGTTCTGCACGGAAATCGGGTAGCTACCGGGCGGCGTCGTCGGGCTGACGGAAATCTGGAACTCGACCATCTCGCTCTGCCGAACCTGGTCTGGAGCGGCGAGTCGACGGCCCTGGGGCAATATGGGCTGGTAGGTCACCGGAGACGGAACCGTCGTCACGCCCGCCGGGAACCCTGCGAATGTGAGCGTCTGCGGGCTGAAGAACGTCTGAGGGTTGTACGGGCTGATCCACGCCGACAGGAGGCCGGAGGTGGTCCCTGCCACGACGTTCACCGTGCCCGGCGAGATGGTGATCCCGCGGACGAGCAGCACGAACCCCCAGCTGCCCGCCCCCGTCGGAGCGTTCTCGACCAGGATCGGATAGGAACCTGGCACGGTTCCGGGGCCGACCTGGAGCTGGAATGGGACCGTTATTTCCGCCTGGCCGTCAAAAACGTCGTAGGAGAGAGGGGACGGAATGGTCGTCACGCCGGCTGGCAGGCCGGCGAACGTCAACGTCTCGGTTCCGGCAGGGGGAACGACAGGGGGAACGCCGACGTCGAAGAAGATCTGCGCTTCCAGGTCAACGGGCGCGTCTGCAGGAATCACGGGGAGCTCGTAGACGTCATATCCGTAGTACCCGGGAGTCCGGATTACGATCGTGGCCGCCGCAGGGGCCGCGGAAATCAGGCCGAAGGCAATCAGAACCAGACCGCGAAGCGCCGCTCTGTGCGACATCGTCGCTCCTTTCGTCGCTGGCATCCGCCCTTGGTGCTATCGAAGCGGGTGCCGGATCAATGGGCCGGTAGAGTGACTCTAGCAGCTTTTCGTCGAGGCGACACGGATCGGCGGGTCGGTTTATTCTTGCCGGGCATGTTCCTGCAGCGCGGGCCCCTCCCCTTCTTCGCGCTCTTCCTGACGCTGTGCCTTCCAGGCTGCTCGGTCCGGACGGTCGCCGTGAACGGCCTGGCCGGGGCGCTCGCCGCGGGGGGCGACATCTATGCCTCCGACGACGATCCCGAGCTCGTCGCGGCCGCCGTCCCCTTCGGCTTGAAGACGATCGAGGCCCTTCTCGGCGAGACGCCGAAGCACGACGGCCTCCTGCTGGCGGCGACCAGTGGCTTCACCCAGTACGGGTACGCCTTCGTCCAGGCGGAGGCCGACTTCGCCGAAGAGAAGGACCTCTCCCGGGCGACCGCGCTTCGCGCCCGCGCCCGAAAGCTGTACTCGCGCGGCCTCCGCTACGGCCTCCGGGGGCTCGAAGTGCGTCATCCCGGCTTCGAGGCAGGGCTCCGGGACGACGGTCTTCGCGACAGGACCCTCGCTGCCACGACGAAAGCCGACGTCCCTCTCCTCTACTGGACCGGTGCGGCCTGGGGCGCAGCAATCTCGCTCTCCAAGGAGAACGCCGACCTGACGGCGGACCAGGGGCTCGTCGAAGCTCTCGAGCGGAGGGCGCTTGCCCTCGACGAGGGCTTCGGACAGGGTTCGATCCACGACTTCTTCATCGCCTTCGAAGGAGGGCGTCCGCCGGCCGCGGGGGGCTCGGTGGAACGGGCCCGAAGGCACCTCGAGCGCGCCGTGGCGCTCTCGGCCGGGAAGCGCGCGGCCCCGTACCTCTCGTTCGCCGAAACCGTCTCCGTCGGGTCGCAGGACCGCAGGGAGTTCGAGGAGATGCTGCGGAGGGCCCTCGCCATCGATCCCGATGCCGTCCCCGAGCTCAGGCTCGCCAACACCGTCTCGCAGCGCCGCGCCGCCTGGCTCCTCGCCCGCGCCGACGAGCTCTTCCTGGAGTAGACCAATGCAATACCGAACCCCCAGGGCCGCCAAGGCGCGGCTCGTCCTCCCCACGCTCGCCCTCCTCCTCGCGGGCGCCCTCCCCGCCTCCGCACAGGTCGTCGTGAAGATGGCGACGCTCGTCCCCGACGGATCGAAATACAACCTGGTCCTCAAGGAGATGCTGGAGAAGTGGAAGACGGCGACCCAGGGACGGGTCACTGCGCGTCTCTACTCCGGGAGCGTGGCAGGAGACGACCAGGACGTCGTCCGCAAGATGCGCCTCGGAAGCCTGAATGCAGGCCTCCTGACGAGCTCCGGCGTCTCGGCCGTCGATCCGTCGGTCATGGCCCTGCAGATCCCGATGCTCTACTCCTCGTACGAGGAGTTCGACCACGTCCTGTCGGTGATGGGGCCGAAGCTCGAGGCCTCGATGGCCTCGAAGGGTTTCGTCGTCCTCGCCTGGGCCGACGGCGGGTGGGTCCGCTTCTTCACGAAGACGCCGGTGCGGACGCCGGACGAGCTGAAGCCGCTCAAGCTCTTCGCCTGGGGAAACGACACGGACGCCCTCGAGATCTGGAAGGGGGCCGGCTTCAACCCGGTCCCGCTTCCCTCGACGGAGATCTCCACGGCGCTCCAGACCGGCCTGGTGTCGGCCCTCCCGACACCGCCCACCGCAGCCGTCCTCCTCCAGTGGTACCAGCACGCGAAGAACATGACCGACGTGAAGTGGG
>CALBDV010000702.1 GCA_937927565.1 uncultured Holophagales bacterium | reverse complement strand
CCCGCCGCCAGGCCCGCGACGACCGCCGAGACGATCGACGCGATGCTCGCGAAGGCGATCGCTCCCGACGGACCCGGCGCCGTCGTCATCGCTTTGAAGGACGGTAAAACCATCTTTCGGAAGGCCTACGGGATGGCGAACCTCGAGCTCGGCGTCCCGCTCACCCCGGACTCCGTCCTCCGCCTCGGTTCGATCACGAAGCAGTTCACGGCGACCGCGGTCCTGATGCTCGCCGAAGAGGGGAAGCTCGCACTCTCCGACCCGCTCACGAAGTTCCTCCCCGCCTACCCGACGCACGGGCACGTGATCACCGTCGAGCACCTCCTGAACCACACGTCGGGGATCCGGAGCTACACCGATATCCCCGGCTACATGGGAACGAAGATCCAGGCCGACCTCACGCCGGACCAGCTCATCGACGCCTTCAAGTCCGAGCCGATGGACTTCGCGCCGGGAGAGCGCTGGCAGTACAACAACTCCGGCTACGTCCTCCTGGGAGCGGTGATCGAGAAGGCCTCGGGAATGACGTACGCCGATTTCGTCGCGGATCGGATCTTCAAGCCGCTCGGAATGAAGGCGACGGCCTACGGCGCCGAGGGTCCGGTCCTGCCGAAGCGAGCCGCCGGATACACGCGCGACGGCGAGACGGTACTCAATGCCCGCTACCTGAGCATGTCCCAGCCCTACTCGGCAGGCGCGCTCGTCTCGACGGTCGACGACCTCGCCGCCTGGGACGCCGCCCTCTACACGGAGAAGCTCGTGAAGAAGGCGTCGCTCGAGAAGGCGTGGACCCCGGCCGTCACGCGCGACGGCAAGGCGACGCACTACGGATACGGATGGGGAATCTCGACCCTGCGGGGCGCCCCCGCCATCGCGCACGGGGGAGGGATCTTCGGCTTCTCGACGTACGCCATCCGGCTCCCGGACGAGAAGGTCTACGTCGCCGTCCTCGCCAACAGCGACAGCCCGAGGACCGACCCGGGGATGCTCGGGAAGCGGATCGCAGCACTCCTGATCGGCAGGCCGTTCCCGGAGCAGGTGGTCGTCACGGTCGACCCGAAAGCCCTGACGCGATGGACGGGTGTCTACCGCTTCGCCCCGCAGACGACGCGGACGGTGACGGTCGAGGGGGGGAAGATCTACTCGCAGCGGGCGGGCGGGCCGCGTCTCGAGGTGAAGCCGTCGTCGGAAACGGAGTTCTTCTACGAGGGTTCCCTCACGCGCCTGAAGTTCGTCGCGGGTCCCGACGGCAGGGCAAAGGAGGTTCTCTTCTTCCCCGAAGGAGCCGACGAGCCCGAGCGTGGCGTCCGGGAGGGGGACGTCCCGTCCGCCCCGGCGGAGGTGAAGGTCGACCCCGCGCTCTACGACCTCTACGCCGGGGAGTACGAGCTCGCGCCGGGGTTCGTCCTGACCGTCCGACGCGACGGAGCCCGTCTCCTGACGCAGGCGACCGGCCAGCAGGAGTTCGAGGTCTTTCCCGCCTCCGAGACGGAGTTCTTCCTGAAGGTCGTCGACGCGCGGATCACCTTCGTCAAGGGCTCCGACGGAAAGGTGAACGAGCTGGTCCTCCGGCAGGGCGGGCGCGAGATGCCCGCGAAGCGGAGGAGGTAACGGGCTTCTACTCCTTCGCCGCGAGGGCGACGTCGAGCAGCTTGTTCTCGAGAACCTGCGACGCGGCGGGCGACTCGAGCCGGAGGTAGTGCTCGGCGGCGCCGACGAGCGCCGCCTGCGGGACGAGACCGATGATCTCGGAGCCGACGACCGGGACGCCGAAGCGCTCGGCCTCGGACCGCACCGTCTCGAAGACACGGTGCAGCGGCGTCTTCTCGGTGTTCGTCATGTTGATCGAGACCTGGACGATGCCGCGGGCCTCCAGCTTGACCCCCATCGCCTTGACGAACCGGTATCCGCCGGAAAGGTGGCGGATCGACTTCGCGATCCGGTCGGCGATCGAGAGATCCGCCGTTCCGAGGTTGATGTTGTAGGCGACGAGGGGGGAGCGCGCCCCGACGACCGTCGCCCCCCCGGTCGGGTGGGGCGCGTCCGGGCCGAAGTCGGGCTTCCAGTCGGGGCTCTTCATCTTCTCGCCGAGCCCCTCGAACTCCCCCTTGCGGATCGTGGCCAGGTTCCGGCGCGCCTCGCTCGAAGCGGCGTCTTCGTAGAGGTAGACCGGCAGGCCGTGCTTCTCGGCGAGCCGGGCGCCGAGCTCCTTGGCGAGAGCGACGCAGTCGGCGGCGGTCGCCCCGCGGATCGGGACGAACGGGATGACGTCGACGGCGCCGAGCCGCGGGTGTGCCCCCTCGTGCTTCGTCAGGTCGACGTGGACGAGGGCTTCGGCGACCATCGCCTCCATCGCCCGGACGAGGGCCGGCCCGTCCCCGAGAAAGGTCAGGACGGAGCGGTTGTGGTCGGCGTCGGACGTCCAGTCGAGAAGGAGGACTCCGGGACCGGCCGAAACCGCGGCGTTTCGGACGGCCGCAACCACTTCCGGGCGGCGCCCTTCGCTGATGTTCGGGATGCATTCGATCAGTGTCGTCATCTGAACCTCTCCCGGATCGGGATCGCGGATCTTACCGCGGGGACGCACGGAGCTTGCCGCCGGAAAGACTGCTTGTTACGCTGAGTTCGAGAGGTTCCCATGCCCGAGCCCGCTTCTTACCCGGGGAGTCCATCCCTCTCTGCCGAAGCCCGCGAGAAAGTCCTCCAGACGTTCCGTCACACGCTCGACATGGCGCGGGCGGGCCGGAACGAGGACGCGCTCCTGGGCTGTGACTTCATTCTGAAGATGGACGCGCGTTTCGCGCCTGCCCGGCGGCTGCTGTCGTCGCTTCGAGGCGTCGCCGCGGGGACCGTCGTGGACCTCGCGGACTTCGACGTCTTCGGCTCCGTGCCCCCGTCCGCGCGGCCTGCGCCTGCGCCTGCACCGGTCGTTGCTCCCGCCGCCGGGCCGGCCACGCCGGCCGCAGGCTGGGCGGTCCCGGCGGTGCCTCCTCCCTCGGTCGCGCCGCCCAGTTCCACCGGCTCGGGCCTCGACGACCTCGGGTTCGAAGACCTGGGCCCCGACCCGTTCGCGCCCTCGGCCCCGGCGGCCCCGGCGGCCCCGGTCTTCCCGAACCTGCCAACCTCACTGCCCACCCCCGCCTTCGATTCCGCCGCCCCCGGCTCCGACGGCTCCGTCAGCTCCGGCGCGCTCCCCCCGGAGCTCTCGTTCTCGGAGGCCCCGTCCCCAGCAGGCGACCCGTTCTCCTCGCCCGCTCCCCCGGCCGACCCCTTCGCGACCCCCGCTCCCCCGAGTGACGCATTCGCCCTGCCGGAACCCTCGACCGACCTCTTCGGATCCGCTGCCCTTCCCGCCGACCCGTTCGCGTCGCCCGCGCCCGTCCTCCCATTCCCCGACCGAGGGCCCGCTCCAGGATCGGCCGCCCCCGCAGACCCCCGAATCTCCCAGTTCCTCAGGCAGGGGGACGACGCCGCGGCCCGGGGCCACCTGCAGGAGGCCATCGACCTCTGGAGCAGGGTCTTCCTGATCGACCTCTCGAACGACGAGGCGTCCCGCCGGATCGACGCCGCCCGGGAGAAGCAGAGCGAGGCTGCGCGACAGCTCGACGTCCTTCTCACCGAGGGCGTGCAGCGCTACGAGGCGGGCGACCTCCCGTCGGCACGGAATGCCTTCCTCCAGGTGCTGACGCTCTCGGAGTCGGACGCGACGGCGCGGAACTACCTGAACCAGATCGATGCAGTGCTCGTGGTGCCCTCCGCGGGCGAGGCCTCTTCTTCCGCACCGTCCCTGCCCGACGCGCCGTACATGGGCGACGAGCTCGAGTCCCCCGTCCGGCCATCGTTCGCCGACGATCTCCCCTCCCTCGACGGGCGGTCGGGTGAGGACTCCGCCCCAGCCGGGACCAGGGCCGGCTCCTCGCGGCGCGAGGCCGAGGCGCCGGCGCGCCGCGGCGGAATCGACGGGCGTGTCCTGATCGGCGTCGCGGTGCTCGTTCTCGTCGGTGTCGCGGCGGCCGCATGGTTCCTGTTCAGGCCGAAGGAAGAGGCTCCTCCGGCCGCCGCGGCCGTGGCGCCGCCCGCGGCGGGGGCTCCCGCGCAGCAGGACCCGCTCGAAGAGGCGCAGACACTCTTCAAGCAGGGCAAGGTGGACGACGCGCTCGGGATCCTGACCGCCATTCCGTCCAGCGATCCGCGGCACGACCAGGCCCTCGTCCTGATCGACCAGTTCAAGTCGTCGGCCGAACCTCGCCCTGCGGCCGGTCCGGCCGTCAGCGACGCCCAGGTCGACGAGGCTCGGCTGGCGGGCCTGGCGAGCCTCGCTTCAGGCCGCTACATCGATGCCGTGAAGTCTCTCGACCTCGTCGTCAAGGCCCGGCCCGACGACGCCGAGGCCGCCCAGGCGCTTTCCCGCGCCCGGGATTCGGTTTCGGCCCTCGGGTCGGCGATCCGCTCCTACAACGAGCAGGACTACGAGAGCGCTCTCCGGCTCCTCTGGGACCTTCGAAAGCAGGATCCGAAGAACAAGGACGTGGAGGAATACCTCTTCAAGAGCTATTTCAACGACGGAATCCTGAACCTGCAGTCGGGAAGCACGAAGAAGGCGGCAGAGGCATTTCGCGAGGCGGCCGCGCTCCGCCCGCAGGACGTCGAGACGCAGAGGCACCTGAAGTTTTCGCGACGCTATGCCGGGGGGACGAACGACCTCCTTGCACGAATCTACGTCAAGCACGTCTCGCCCCGCCCGTGAGCGACGACCGATGACGGACAAGGGTCGCGATCCGCTCGCCGAGCATCCGCTGGGAGGAGATCCCGCTCCTCCGGCCAGGGGGCGTGCGAAGACGATGAGCCTCTTCCCCGACGTCTCCGAGGCGCCGCTCTCGCCCTCCGCGGCGCCTCCCGGCACCGCCCCCCAGCCCGCGGCGGTCGCCTCCACGTCCTCGACGGTCGCGAGCTTCGACGAGCCCGAGGAGGTCGTCGACGAGCCGGGCGCCGAGGTCCCCGTCGCGTTCGCGCGGCGTTTCGCCGCTGGCCTCGCCGACGTCGTCATCCTCGGCCTCTTCGGCGCCCTCGAGCTCGCCGCCGGGGCGATCCTCCTCCAGCTCCGCTTTCCTCCGGCAGCCCTCCTCGGCCTCGGCGCCTTCCTCTTCCTCGCGGCGCTCGTCCTGCTCGTCCTCGTACCGTTCGTCTGGGGCGCGACGCCCGGAATGGCGCTCGCCGACCTTCGCGTCTCGGCCGCGGACGGCGGATCGCCGACCCTCGCGGCCTCGTCCCTTCGTTTTCTCGGAGCGCTGCTGACGGGAGCGCTCGCCGGCGTTCCCCTCCTCGTGGTCGCCTTCGACCGGAAGGGGCGGACGCTCTCCGACCTCCTCTCCGGCACGACCCTCGTCGCGACCCGCTGAACCGGCGAAGAGAGGGCGTTACCATCCGCCCGATGCGTCTCGTCCTCGGCCAGATGAACGCCAGGATCGGCGGCTTCGCGCGCCGGGCCGAGAAGGCCGCGCTCATCCCGATCGCGCAGGTCTCCAGAGCGTGAGGTACGCGGGAGAGCTGCCGCGCTCGCGGTATCCGTGGAAGGAGATCCCGGGCTCGTCCCACGACGTTCTCCTCTCCCGGATCAACGCGCTCGGCAAAGACCTGTCCGTGCTCGACGTCGGCTTTGGCGCCGGACATCTCGCGCGCAGGATCCGCGCTCGCTGCCGCTACCTCGCCGGAATCGAGCTCGACCCCGACGCCGCCAGGGAAGGTGCGTCCTTCTTCGACGATCCTCTCGTCGAGGACGTCGTCGCGGGCCTCTCCGGGCCGTGGAAGGAGCCCTTCGACCTCGTCGTCGCCGGAGACATCCTCGAGCACCTTCCCGAGCCGGGCCTCGCGCTCACGCTCATCCGGCCGATCCTGAAACCCGGCGGCCTCCTCCTCGTCTCTCTTCCGAACGTCGCCAACGTCACCGTCCGGCTCGGGCTCCTCTTCGGACGGTTCGCGCCGTCGGACCGCGGCATCCTCGATCGGACGCACCTTCGGTTCTTCACGCCCAGGACCGGACGGGAGCTCCTCCAGCGGAACGGATTCCAGGTCCTCAGGGAGATTCCGACCGCGATGCCTTTCGAGCTCGCCCTTCCTTTCCTCGGCCGCCCCCCTCTCGCCTTCCCGGCCCGCGCCGCCGCGAGGCTCCTTGCCGTCGCCTGGCCGGCGATGTTCGGATACCAGATCGTCTACGAAGCGAGGTCCGCGTCATGACACCCCCGGCCCTTTCCCTCGTCATTCCCGCCTACAACGAGGAGAAGCGCCTCCCCGTGGCCCTGGCCCGCATCGCCGACTGGCTCGGCTCCCGCACGCCACCCTTGTCGGCCGAGGTCCTCGTCGTCGACGACGGCTCCTCGGACCGGACGGCCGCGGTGGCCGAGAAGACCGCCGCCGGCCTCGGGCTCTCCTTTCGAGTCATCCGCCTGCCGGAGAACCGTGGCAAGGGGGCCGCCGTCCGCTCCGGCGTCCTGGCGGCCTCGGGCGAGCACGTTCTCGTAACCGACGCGGATCTCTCGACGCCGATCGAGGAGGTCGACAAGCTCCTGGCCGCCGGCGCCCCGGTCGCCATCGGCTCCCGGGGTGTCGACACGACGCTCGTGAAGGAACGGCAGTCCCTCTTCCGCGTCGCGAGCGGGAGGTTCTTCAACCTCCTCGTGAGACTCCTCGTCGTCTCGGGCATCCGGGACACGCAGTGCGGCTTCAAGCTCTTTCAGAGCGACGTGGCCCGAGAAGTATTCTCGCGGAGCACGGTCGACCGCTTCGCCTTCGACGTCGAGGCGCTCCTCCTCGCCCGGCGGCTCGGCTACCGGATCGCGGAAGTCCCGGTCCTCTGGTTCAACTCTCCGGACACCCGCGTGGGCCTCGGGGGCGGACTGGAGGCGTTCGCAGCCCTCTTCCGGATCCGCTGGCGCGTCTCGCGGACGATGCGCGCGAGGCCCGCCCCTCCGCAGGCCTGACCCGCCCCTCCCCTCGCGCCCCCCGCGTTCGGCACACTCCCCTTCCGGCTCGTCTCCCGATACGATCTCCGGTCGACACCGGAGGTGCAGCATGAAGCCCAAAGTCGGAGTCGTACTCTCGGGCTGCGGCGTCTACGACGGCGCCGAGATCCACGAAGCGGTCCTGACGCTCCTGGCGCTCGACCGGGCCGGGGCCGAGGCCGTCTGCCTCGCCCCCGACGTCGCCCAGAAGCACGTCGTGAACCACCTGACGGGGCAACCCGCGGAGGGCGAGACGCGGAACGTCCTCGTCGAGGCCGCGCGGATCGCGCGCGGAAAGGTGAAAAGCCTCTCCGGCTTCGATCCGTCCGCCCTCGACGCCCTCGTCCTCCCCGGGGGCTTCGGCGCCGCCAAGAACCTCTGCGACTTCGCGTTCCGCGGGGCCGACTGCGAGGTCCACCCCGAGGTGGCACGCGTCGT
>CALBDV010000701.1 GCA_937927565.1 uncultured Holophagales bacterium | reverse complement strand
AGAACCACCAGATGTCTGGCTCGACGGATCTCGCCGTTGATGTGAACGGGTACTTCCGCTAGAGATTCGGGTGGTTGTGACTGCACCGGAGGAGAAGGACAGCCCGGACGGATCGGCTCTGGTGTCACCGGCACCCGGCGCGCCGGGCGCTGGCCTTCGAAATGCGACGCTCTACACGGTCGTGGGAATTCTGGGGCTCTGGTTCGTCTTCGAACCGACGCTCGGAAGCCGCTTTCGCTCCATGCAGTCCGATCCAGGGGACCCTGTCTTCATAGGCTACATCTTCGAACACATCCGGAGCTGCCTCCTCCGGCCTGGCTACACGGGCACCCTCTGGTCTCCACCCTTCTTCTTTCCCACCCAGGACGCGCTGGCCTATTCCGAGAACATGCTGGGCGCATTCCCGATCTATCTTCTGCTGCGTCTCGGGCTCGAACCCTTCACGGCAAGCCAGGTGTTCGCGATGGTGGCGTTCGTGCTCTGCTTTGCGACATTCCTCTGGTTGCTCCGCGCCTCGGCGATTCGTCCCGGGCTGTCGGCGCTCGGCGCTTTCATTTTCGCTTTCGGGACGTTCCGTGCCCTGCACGTGGGTCATCCGCACCTTTTCGTGCAGTTCTTCTCTCCGCCGGCGCTCGTGGCCCTCGCCCTCTTCCTTCGCCGGCCCACGCGGGTCGCCCTGGGTTGCTTCCTCTGCGCGACGTACCTGCAGCTCCTCGCCAGCATCCATGCCGGCTGGTTCCTGGTCCTTGGCACGAGCGTCTTCTGCTCTCTCTACCTGTTCCTCGACCGGGAAGCTCGCCGCAGTGTCTGGGCCTTCGTGCGCCAACGCTCCGCATTTCTGACCGGCGCCGGGCTGTTATGGGTGAGCACCTCCGCCTTTAGCCTCTGGCCGTACTTCAGGGTCAGTCGTCTCCTCGAAGGCAGGTCGTGGGAGATGTTGGAGCTGTTCCTCCCGAGGGTCCGCTCGTGGCTCTCCGTTCCGCCCGGAAGCCTTCACGCCGGCTGGCTGCCAGCGTACGAGGTGTCGTATCCGGTCAGCTGGGAACACCACCTCTTCCCGGGCGTCATTCCGATCGTGTTCGCCTTCTTCGCCTTTCGGCGCCTCGCTGGTTCGACGACCGACAGAGACACGGGGGTCCTACTGGGGAAGGCGGCGGTCCTCACCGCTGTCGTTCTTGCTGTCCTCTCGACCGTGTTCTTCCTCGACCGCTGGTGGATCGGAGGACCTCTCGGCCAGTCGATCGCCGCCAGTCCCTGGCGATTGATCTACGAGTTCGTGCCGGGAGCGAACGGGATAAGGGCGGTGAGCCGGATCTGGCTCGGCACGCACCTGTTCCTTCTCTGGGGCGGCGCGATCGGGGCACAGCGAGCGATGGCCGGCCTGGCGCCCCGTCTTCAGGGTGCGGTGGTAGGCGCGGTCCTGCTTCTCGGCATTGTCGAGCAGCGGGTCCCTGGCCTGCCGAGCTTCGAAAAGGCTCCCCTTCAGCACGACGTCGAGGCGGTATCCAGAACGATGGTGCCCGGTTGCCGGGTCGCCTACCTGACCGTGAGGCCTGATCGGCCCTTCTTCGTCTCGCACCTCGTGGCCATGTGGGCCGGACTCGAGGCGAACGTTCCGGTCGTGAACGGCTACTCCGGCGCCTTTCCTCCGGGCTATCCGAACCCCACGATCTCCGCGCCCCCTGACGAGATCGGGCGCTGGTTGAAGGGGCAGTCCCAGGAGGGCCTCTGCTACCTGACGTGGCCCGCAGGGGAGTCCCGTTGACGCGTGCCGGGGCCAGCGCGACCCCACTCGGCGAGGCGAACGGACGACGCGACCGCCTGCTCGAGGACGTGCCTGTTCTCGCGGTCATCGCGCTCACGTCCCTCTACCACCTCTGGATTCTTCGGGGTCTCTTCTACGGCTACGCCTTCGCATTTCACGACCTCGGGATCATCACGGACTGGTTCACAAACGCGGTCTACAGAGGGCGGCCATTCTGGATCTCCGACATGGCCGTGAACCACCTCTCGGTTCACTTCACGCCTTCACTCCTTCTCTGGACGCCCGCCTATCTCCTGTCTGATTCATCCGCCGTCCTCCTGCTCGTCTCCGTCCTCTGCGTCGCCGTCGGTCTCTACGAAGTCCACCGGCTCTTCCTCCTGGCAGCGGCCGCCGCTCGCGTGGATACGCGCTGGGCTGTCTCGGCCTCGACCCTGCTGACGGCGATCCTCTCCCTGAATCCATATGTCCGGACTGTCCTGGCCTCGGCGCATGTCGAGGTCTTCTACGTGCCCTTGGCCCTTGCGTTTCTGCGGCAGCTTCTGTTCGGGACCCGTCCCGCAGTCCTCTGGATCCTCTTCGCTCTCTCCGTCGGAGTGCGCGAGGAAGCTGCTCTTTACCTCGGGGCTCAGTGCCTCGCGGTCCTCTTCCTGCCGCGGCACTGGTGGAGAAACGGGGCGTCTCGCAAGGCGCTGGCGTTCGCCCTCGCAATCGTCTGTGGGCTCTACCTGGTCCTGATCGTCAAGGTGGTGAACCCTCTCGTCTTCGGAGCTGTGGACAACCACGTCGCGAGGGGCTGGTCGGGCTGGGGAGCGAGCTGGCCGTCCGTGGTCTGGGAGATGGCGACCTCACCTGTCCGCCTGCTCCTGGAGGCGGGGCGCAGTGCGTTCCTTCCGCTGAACGGGACGTTCTTCTTCCTTCCGTGGTTCTCGGCACCTTTCGGCGCGCTGGTGAACGCGCCGGGGCTCCTCTTGTTCGCCTCCGATCGAATGGACGCCAAGTATCTCTGGTACTACCACGCGTCCTTCATTCTTCCGGGACTGATTCTCGGAACTCACGCCGGCGCGCTCGAGCTACTCCGGCTCGCGCGGCGGTTTCGGTTTCGGAGCGATCGGACGAGGATGCTCTACGGCTTGACCGTGGTCTCGGCCGGAGTGCTTGCTCTAGGGGTGCTCATCAGCGGCCGAGAGTGGACACCAGAGGCGCCGACGGCGTACGGAAATCGATTCTCGGCACGGGCCTTCGAAGACGCGAGGTTCCTCGAGAGCTGGATGGCGGCCCATCCTGAAGTCCGGAGCGCCGCGACCGATTTCCGCCGCCTTGTCTACTTGCCGAATCGGGTCGAGCGATTTCTCCTCCGCAATGCGGACCGTGCAGAGGTCGTCTTCCTCTTCCCGGAGGGCGACCCCTTCATGTCCGGAAGCACGTCGATGGCGGCCCTACAGGAACGCCTCGACGTGGACCGCCGGTGGGTGGTCCGTGAGGATTCGAGCGGTGTCCGCGTGTACGTCAAGCGGGAGATCGAGGCCCGTCTGAGGGAGCCCTGACTGGAGATCTGAACGTGGTGACGTGGTCCAGATATCGAACAGTCCGAGAGAGACCTGAATAGCGATGAGCGCGGGTCCGTCTATTGCGAAGTGCCTTCCGGGAGCCGACTTGACGCACGAAAGGTCCCACGCGGTGAAGCTCGTCTCCAACAGTCTCGTTGAGGTGGCCAAAGCTCGTGCCCGTGGATACCTAAGACCCGAGGACTTCATCACCGTCATCTCCCTCATCGCCGGAAAGTCCGATCTGCGGCTTTCCCACACGAAATGACGAAGATGGGTCCGCTTTTCGCCGTCGCCCGCCTGCTGGCGAGCCTTGGAATCGCCGGACCGCTCGAGCGACTCTGGCAGCGCGGCTACCCGAGCCCGCACGTCGGCTACTTCGATCGTCCGACCCTGGATCGGCTGGCGGTCCGCCACGGATTCCGACGGCGGCTCGACGTCTCCTTGCCGAGCCTCGCTCTCCGGGGGCTGTGGGCCCGGGTGCACATGGACCGCCCGCCGGGCGTGAGGAGCACCGTCCTCTTCCTCGGTCTCGTCGCGGCGTGTGCGCTTCTCCGGGCGCTTCCGAGCGACCAGCGACTGCACGTGTTCGAGCTGGACGCCGAAGCCTGACGAGCTGTCCCCCGCCGCGTCGTGTGCGTCAGTGGGTTGCCGCGCCCCCGTTACCCACCCTCTCCGCGATCCGCCGCGCCGCGTGGCGCCACGTCCACCGCTCCCGCATCTCCACCGCCGCCGCCCGCCCCTTCGCGGCCGCCTCC
>CALBDV010000700.1 GCA_937927565.1 uncultured Holophagales bacterium | reverse complement strand
CGAACCCGCCATGCTCGCGAACCTCAAGCGCCAGCTCGAGAAGCACAACGGCGGCGTGTCTTTCACGGCGGAGGAGTTCGAGCGGATCCTGAGCCACCTGAACACGGGCACGGTCGTCGAAAGGGCGAAGATCCTCCGGGACAAGTTCGTCTTGAAGCGCGACGGCGGGGAAACCCTGTACGTCAGCTTCCTGAACTGCGACGAATGGTGCATGAACGAGTTCCAGGTCACGCACCAGGTCAGCGCCGAGGGGAAACGGAAGAACCGTTACGACGTCACGATACTGATCAACGGCCTGCCACTCGTCCAGATCGAGCTGAAGCGGCGCGGGGCCGAACTCAAGCTCGCGTTCCACCAGATCAACCGCTACCAGCACGAGTCGTACGACGCCGGCCACGGCCTTTTCCAGTACGTGCAGATCTTCGTGATCAGCAACGGCGTCAACACCAAGTACTTCTCGAACAACAAGCACCAGGCGTTCCAGCAGACGTTCTACTGGACCGACGCCGAAAACAAGCGGATTTCCGACCTGTCCGAGTTCGCTGGCACGTTCCTGAAGCCCTGCCACGTCGCCAAGATGATCACGCACTATGTCGTGATTACCGAGATCGGCGTCCTCAAGGTGCTCCGCCCGTACCAGTTCTACGCGGTGGAGGGCCTCGTCGACCGGGTCAAGAACAGCGACGAAGACGCGTACGTCTGGCACACGACCGGGTCGGGCAAGACGCTCACCTCGTTCAAGGCCAGCCAGATCATCCAGCGCTTCCCGAAGGTCAGCAAGGTCCTCTTCGTGGTCGACCGGAAGGACCTCGACTACCAGACCGCCCGGGAATTCAACGGTTTCTCCAAGGGCAGCGTCGACAGCACGGCGAACACCCGGCACCTGGTCGAACAGCTCAACGACGACTCGTGCAAGCTCATCGTCACGACGATCCAGAAGCTCAACAACGCCGTCCTGAAGGAACGCTACCTCGGGAAGATAGGGCACCTGAAGGACACCAAGGTCGTCTTCATTTTCGACGAGTGCCACCGCAGCCAGTTCGGCGAGACCCACCAGAATATCCGGAAGTTCTTCACCAAGGCCCAGATGTTCGGCTTCACCGGCACGCCGATCTTCGCCGACAACGCGAACGTCACGGCCGGGCTCACCAGGACGACGGCGGACCTCTTCGGAAAGTGCCTGCACAAGTACGTCATCGTCGACGCCATCAGGGACGAGAACGTCCTCCGGTTCTCGGTCGAGTACGTCGGCAAGTACCAGAAGAAGGAAGGCGCGAACGCGCTGGACATCGAGGTCGAGGACATCGACCGCAAGGAGCTCCTCGAGAGCCCGCAGCGGATCGGGAAGATCGTCGACTACGTCCTGGCGCACCACGCGCAGAAGACGAAACGCCCGGACTTCACGGCCATGTTCTGCGTGGGGAGCGTCGAGGTCCTGTGCAAGTACTACGAGGCGTTCAAGGAGAAGCAGAAAGACGTGGCCAACCCCCTCCGGGTCGCCACGATCTTCAGCTACGCCGCCAACGAGGAAAACCCGCTGGCCAACGGCCTGCTGCCTGAGGAGAGCCCTGACGTCCCGACCGGCGCCAAGATCGACGAGAACAGCCGGGACAAGCTCGACGCCTACATCGCGGATTACAACGCGGCGTTCGGGACCCAGTACTCCACGAACGACGCGCAGTCGTTCTACGGCTACTACCAGGACATCGCCAAGCGGGTGCGGGAGGGGAAGATCGACATCCTCCTCGTGGTGAACATGTTCCTCACCGGGTTCGACAGCCCTCGCCTGAACACGCTCTACGTCGACAAGAACCTGCGGTTCCACGGCCTCATCCAGGCCTTCTCGCGGACCAACCGGATCCTGAACGACCGGAAATCGCAGGGGAACGTCGTCTGCTTCCGGAACCTGAAGAAGGCCACCGACGAGGCGATTGCGCTCTTCTCGAACAAGGACGCCAAGGAAACGGTGCTCCTCGAGCCGTACGAGGACTACGTCGCCAAGTTCAACAAGGCGTCGATCGAGCTGCTCACCATCGCCCCGACCGTCGGCAGCGTGGACAACCTTCCGGACGAGAACGCCCAGCTCGCGTTCGTCACAAAGTTCCGGGAGCTGATGCGCCTGAAGAACGTGCTCACGACCTTCGCCGAGTTCAAGGACGCCGACCTGACGCTCGAGCCGCAGAAGTTCGAGGACTACAAGAGCAAGTACCTCGACCTCCACGACGCGGTGAAAAAGTCGAAGGACCTGGAGAAGACGTCCATCCTCGAGGACGTCGACTTCGAGCTGAGCCTCATCCACCGGGACGAGATCAACGTCGCCTACATCCTCAACCTCCTCGTCTTGCTGAAGAAGCTCTCCCCCGAGGAGGCGACCAAGCGGAAGAAGGAGATCCTCGAAGTCCTCGCCGGCGACGTGAAGCTCCGCAGCAAGCGGGAGCTGATCCAGGCCTTCATCGAGGAGAACTTGCCGAAGCTGAAGCCCGAAGAGGACGTCATCGGGGCGTTCGAGGGCTTCTGGGACGGCAAGCAGAAGGAAGCGTTCGGGAAGCTCTGCCAGGAGGAGAACATCGCCCCGGAAGGGCTCCAGAAAATCCTGGGCACCTACGCATTCGCGAACCGGCTCCCACGCGAGCAGGAAATCGTCGGGACGCTGACCTACAAGCCGAAGATCCTCGAGCGGAAGACGATCCTCCAGCGCATCGCCGAGAAAATTAGGGCGTTCATCGACACGTTCATCGAAGGC
>CALBDV010000699.1 GCA_937927565.1 uncultured Holophagales bacterium | reverse complement strand
GAGCACGCCGCCGACGGCTCCTGGCACGGCGACAACGGGTTCGCCTCGATCCTCGGAGGTCTCGTCCTCGTCCCGTCATCCGACCCCGCCGACTTCGTCCCGCCGATCTCGCTCCCCGTCCCTCCCGGCCTCCGGCTCGTCCTCGTCCACCCCGATGCCGAGCTGGAAACCAAGGACGCCCGCCGTGTTCTCCCGCGCGAGATCCCCCTCTCCGACGCGACGCGCCAGGCGGCCGCACTGGCTGCCCTGATCGACGCCCTCCATCGCGGCGACCTCGCGGCCGCAGGGAGGTGGATGGGGAGCGACCGGATCGCCGAGCCGCGCCGCCGCGCCCTGGTTCCGGGCTGGGACGAGGTGACCGCCGCGATGAAGAAGGCGGGCGCCCTCGGATGGGCCCTCTCCGGCGCCGGCCCGACGATCCTCGCCCTCTCAGAGGATGGCCCCGCTCCCGCGAAGATCGCAAAGGCGGCCGAGAGGGCCTTCCGGGCTCTCGGCGTCGAGGCCGACGCGAGCATCCACGCCGTCTCGCCGCGGGGGGCGCGGGAAGCGGTGGACCTCCGCAGGTGAAGACACCTCTCTCCCGTCATTCCTGCCTCGCCTGCGGCGCCTCGCACGGCATCGAGGAGGTCCTCACCGAGTGCCCCGCCTGCGGCGGACTCCTCGAGATCCTCCACGACCTCGCGTCGTTCGGGCTCTCGGGGAGCCAGTGGCGCGACCTCTTCGACCGCCGCCGGAGCGCTCTCCCGAACGCGGAGACGCCCGCGTACGAGAGAAGCGGCGTCTGGCGCTACCGCGAGCACGTCTTCCCCGCGCTCGCCCCGACGGAGATCGTCAGCAAGCCCGAGGGGTCTACGAACCTCTACCGCTGCGTCGAGCTCGGGAAGGAGCTCGGCCTGACGCACCTCTTCGTCAAGCACGAGGGGGAGAACCCGACCCTGTCGTTCAAGGACCGCGGGATGACCGTCGGCGTCTCGTGGGCGCACCACCTCGGGCGGACCGACGTCGTCTGCGCCTCGACGGGCGACACCTCTGCAGCCCTCGCTTCCTACGCCGCCGAGGTGCCGGGGATGCGGGCCGTCGTCCTCCTCCCCGAGGCGAAGATCACCGGAGAGCAACTCGCCCAGGCGCTCCACCACGGGGCGCTCACGCTCGGCCTCGCCACCGACTTCGACGGCTGCATGCGGATCGTCGCCGACCTGGCGCGAACGCGCCCCGTCTACCTCCTCAACTCCAGGAATCCGGTGCGGATCGAGGGCCAGAAGACGATCGGCCAGGAAGCGATCCACGACCTCGGCTGGGAAGTGCCGGACTGGTTCGTCGTCCCCGTCGGGAATGCCGGAAACGTGTCGGCCATCGGGAAGGGAATCCGGGAGTGGCTCGACCTCGGCGTCATCGGCAAGCGGCCGCGCATCGCCGGGGCGCAGGCCGAGGCGGCCGATCCCTTCTACCGCTCCTGGCTCACCGGCTTCGCGGAACACGTCACCCGTACGGCCGAAGAAACCGAAGCCTCGGCGATCCGGATCGGCGCCCCCGTCTCGCACCCCAGGGCGCGGAGGGAGATCGAGCTGTCGAACGGCCTCGTCGCCCGCGTCACGGAGGCCGAGCTCCTCGAGGCGGCCGCCCTGGCGAACCGGCACGGCCTCTCGATCTGTCCCAACTCCGCCGTCGCCCTGGCGGCCGCCGGAAAGCTCAGGCGCGAAGGGGCGATCGGAAGGAACGAGACGGTGGTCGTCGTCGCGACGGCCCACGCGATCAAGTTCTCGGGGTCCGCCGTCCGCTACCACGGGAGCGCGGCACGCTTTTCGAACCCACCCCGAAGCCTGCCCGCCACGCTCGAGGCCGTCTCGAGGGCGCTGGAGGCGAGGTAGCGACTACTCCTTGCGGGTCCGGATCAGCATGAGCGTCGAGGATCCGACGTCGAACTCGGACCGGTTCTCGAGCTCGAGCTGCGAGATCCGCTTGTCGGCGACGTAGGTCCCGTTCGTCGAGCCGAGGTCCACGAGGAAGACCTTGTCGTCGGAGACCTCGATCGCGGCGTGCTGCCGCGAGCACTCGGGGTCGTTGAGGAGAATGTCGGACCCGGCTCGACCGATCACCAGCCGCGCCCTGTCGATCTCGAAGATCCGTCCGGCCTCCGGCCCGGCGATGCAGGCGAGAGAGAGCCTCTCCCAGTCGGGGAGCCGAAGCCTCCTCCCCGATCCGACGGCAGCCGACGCGGCGACCGGAGGCTTCGCGAACTCGGCCGTGCCCGTTCGGGCGACAGGAGCCGGGGGCGGCGCGGGAGCGGCCTTGGCAGGGGGCGGAGGAACCTCGGCCGGCTTCCTGCGGTGGGAGCCCATGATCGTCGTATCGAAGTTGAAGTCATCCGAGCTCGGCATCGGCGCCCCGAACGAGCTCGTCTCCTCGGCCTGGAATCCCGCCGGCGGCGGAGCGTTCAGCGTCGGGTTTCGGATCTCGAAGACCGTCGCGCACTTCGTGCAACGGATCTTCTTCGCCGGGGCCCCCGCGAAGCGGGCCTCGTCGTAGTGGTAGCGCGTCTTGCATGCCGAGCACTGGATGATCAACGCATCTCCCCCCGGATACCCTGAGCGGAACCCGACTCATTAGACACTTCCCGGTCCCGGGGATCAAGCTGTACGGCAGCGGCGAGGCTCTTGCGGCGCCCTCTCCGGCGCCTGTTGCCGCCGTCAGACCGCCCGGGCGCGAGCGACCAGGCCCGGGAGGATTTCGAGGAGCGTCGCGACGTCGGCCTCGGAGCTCGTCCAGCCGAACGAGAACCTCAGCGTCGCGCGGACCTCGGCCACGGGCAATCCGCAGGCGAGAAGGACCCGGCTGGGAGAAGGAGTTCCCGATGCGCACGCCGATCCGGACGACGCCGCAATCCCCTCGAGGTCGAGCGACGCCAGGAGCGTCTCGCCGTCGGCGCCGGGAAAGGTGACGGAGCTGGCCGTCGGAAGGCGCTCCCCCCCCGCCGCCCCGGCCCCGTTGATGCGCGCGCCGGGAACCCGGACGAGGACCCCTGCCTCGAAGGCATCCCGCAGTGCTGCGAGGCGAAGCGCCTCCACGTCCATCCTGGCGACCGCCGCCGTCAGCGCCGCGCCCAGGCCCGCGATGGCCGGGACGTTTTCCGTCCCCCCCCGACGACCTCGTTCCTGGCCGCCGCCCCTGAAGAGCGGCCGGAGGCGGACACCCTTCCTCGCCCAGAGTCCCCCCGCCCCTTTCGGTCCTCCGAACTTGTGCCCCGTGAACGAAAGCAGGTCGACCCCGAGCGCTCCGGGCCGGACCGGAATCTTCCCCACGGCCTGGACGGCGTCCGTGTGGACGACGGCCCCGGCCGCGTGCGCAATCCTGGCGGCATCCGGCATCCGGACGTTCACGGCGCCCGTCTCGTTGCTCGCGAGGATGAGCGACACGACCGCCGTCTTCGCGCCGATCGCGGACGCAAGTCCGTCCTCGTCAGGCAACCCCGTTCCGTCGACCGGCACCTCGACCGGCTCGAGGCCGTCCCCGGCCAGGGAAAGCCCCGCTTCGCGGACGGCAGGATGCTCTGCAGCGGAAAAGACGACGCGGCTCCGCCCCGGCTCCCGCTCTCGAGCGGCCAGGGCCGCGCCTCTGACGGCGAGCGCGTCCGACTCCGTCCCTCCCGAGGTGAAGACGATCTCGTCCGGCAGGACGCCGAGGGCGGACGCCACCGCCTCGCGCGCCGATTCGACCGCCTCTCTCGCCGCCCGGCCCGGGGCGTGGATCGAGGAGGGATTGGCCGCGAGGGCGGTGAGCCACGGCAGCATCGCCTCGAGCGCCTCGGGACGAAGGGGCGTCGTGGCGTGGTGATCGGCGTAGACCGGCCGCTGAACGGGCATTTCGGGGGATTCTAGTGAGGGCCACGAGGGACCCGTGCCCCCCCTCACGAACCCTTCCCGGTGCGCGCCGTACACTTCGGATACGGTCCCCATCTTGCTTGGGCAGATGGCGGGTGCCAAGGAGGAACGTCCATGGTCCGGATCCAGGCTCGATGGCTCGCCTTCGTGGCTTCGGCGCTCCTCGCCGCCGATGCGCCCGCGCAGGCGCCTCGTGCCACCCCTGCCGACGCCTCGAAGGGCGTCGCGGTCACCCTGCAGGACCCCGATCCGACCCAGGCTCTCCGGGCCGAGGCGATGACCCTCTTCGGCCGTCTCGACGACGATCGTGCCTCCGTGTGGGTCGCCTCCGGGGGAGGGCCGGACGCCCGCCGGATCGTCTCCTGCCCGAACCTCTTCGCCCGGGTCGAGGTCTGGACCTACCTCAATCACCGCCTCCTCGGCACGAACGTCCGGATGCTGTTCTTCCCCGAGCCGGGGACCGGGATCTCCCGATACTGGACCGTCATCGACGGCGAGTCGGTGCTCCTCGCGCCGAAGTCCCAGGCCGACAAGCCGCTCGACGCGCTCACGGAGAGCGCCTTCGGCTGCGCCGACACGACTCTCGTCCAGACCGCCTACCGGGCGATCTCCTCCCGCCAGTCCGACACCGCCGGAGGCCTGCGCGAGCGCGCCGCCCTCGCCGTACCCCTCTCGGGGCCGACGGCCTCGGCCCCTGCTGGAGCGGCAGCGCCCCTCGTCCTTTCGGCGAAGAAGCTCTCGGGAAAGGAGCGCAAGCAGGCCATAGCGGCCCTGCCCGACCGGTACAGGCTGTTCCTGTCCGACGTCGAGCCGATCCTTGCCGAAGTCGAGGAGGCGACGTTCCTTCGCCTCGCCTCCGACTACCAGCGGGACCGATTCATCGAGGACTTCTGGAAGCGGCGTTCGGTCGATTCGGACGGGCAGAGAGTCGCATTCAGGGAGATCTACGAGCTGAGACTCCAGATGGTCAAGGAACGCTACCGGAGCGTCAACACCGACCAGGGGAGGGTCTTCCTCATCAACGGCCCGCCCGACGGGTTCCGGCGGATCGACTGCCAGGACATCTACAACCCGCTCGAGATCTGGTTCTACGAACGCCTCGAGTCGCTCCGCATGAGCAAGGTCACGCTCCTCTTCTACCAGCCCTTCGGGACGGGCGACTTCAGGCTCTGGACGCCGCTCGAAGGCCCCCAGGCGCTCCTCGTCGGCGGCGTCGCCGGCCTCACGGGGATCGGCACCGGCCGAACGGTCGACGTCACGCGCTGCGCCGAGTGGAGGGAGATCAACGGAGCGATGGGGGCCGCGACGGGCCTCTTCGGGACGATGGGCGCCCAGAGACTGATCGACGACCTGAAGGAGGGTCCGAAACCGGACGTGGAGGGGGTCGACAAGATCCTCCTCATGACGACGGACGTCGACCCCGACGCGGCGAAGCTCCCGGTCCAGCGGGTCCTCCGCTTCCCCGAGATGGTCGCGAGCAAGATCCGGATGGAGATCTCCGTCCTCCTCGAGCGCGCGACCCTCGGGACCAAGGCGCTCGGCGAGGAGACCTTCTACGACCTCGACGTCGTCGGCGAGATCGTCAAGGGGGGCAAGCTCGTCGACAACTTCCGGTATCGGTTCGACTTCCCCGCCTCGACGGTGAAGGGGGCCTTCCTCCCCCTCAACCTCGAGCGCTTCCTCTACCCCGGCGAGTACCGCCTGAAGGTGAAGATCGCCGACTCGAACCGCAACGCCGCCGCCCTCATCGACGAGAAGGTCGTCGTCCCCGAGTCACCCGACCAGCTCCTCTCCCCCGAGGAGAAGGCGGCCCGCGAGTCGGCCAAGGCCGCCCTCGCGCGCCTCGTCTCCTCTCCGAACGAGCGAGGCGCCCTCACGCTCCTGCCGATCGCACGCGAGTTCGCGACCGGTGTCGTGAAGTTCGAGACGCGCGCCAGCTCCGACGACATCGCCTTCGCCGAGTTCTTCCTCGACGGCCGGAAGATCGTCACCGACCGGCGGCCTCCCTTCGAGGCCGACCTCGACCTCGGCGAGCTCCCGCGGAAGCGGACGATCAGAGTCGCCGGATTCTCGAAGGACGGCAAGATGCTCTCCGAGGACGAGCTCGTCCTGAACGAGGGGCGTGAAGCGTTCCGGGTGAAGATCACCGCACCGGAGAAGGGGATCAGCATCTTCGGGGCCGTGCGCGTCGTCGCCGACCTCGCCGTTCCCGAGACGAAGAAGCTCCAGAAGCTCGAGATCTTCGTCAACGAGACGCGCGCCGCCACCCTCTACCAGCCTCCCTTCCAGCAGATCGTCGACGTACCGCGCCGGGAGGAGATCGGGTTCCTCCGCGTCGTGGCCACCCTCGAGGACGGGGACGTCAGCGAGGACGTCCGCTACATCAACGCGCCGAAGTACCTCTCCGAGGTCGACGTCCAGGCCGTCGAGCTGTACACCTCGGTCTTCGCGAAGGGGCGCCCCGTCACGGGACTCGCGAAGTCGAACTTCCGCGTGCTGGAGGACGGCGTCGAGCAGGCGATCGACGCCTTCGAGGTCGTCACGAACCTCCCCCTGTCGCTCGGCGTGGGCGTCGACACCTCGGGCTCGATGGAGGAGAC
>CALBDV010000698.1 GCA_937927565.1 uncultured Holophagales bacterium | reverse complement strand
ATCAACAAGTTACCAGCGGACGGTGCGTCCTCCCCAGGGTTCTCATGGACCGACGTCTGCCGACTGTTAAACATCGCCAACAGCGCTGCGACCGCCCTGTCCATCATGCGCCGGCGGATGGAGCTGCTCCTCCTCTCGAAGCTGAGCCGGTCCCTCGTCGGCTCGTACGAGGCGCAGAACCAGGTCGGGCTTTACGACGCGGTCCTCCGTTCTCTAGTTGGGGACCTCACCTCGTACAAGTCCGCCGTACTCTCGTTCAGCGACGGCGCGAACGGTGCCTCGACGTTCTTCGCTCGTGCAGACAAGCGGGATTCGGCCGAACTGCCCTTTGAGACCCCACCGACTCCCGACCCGTTCGCCGAGCGTGCTCGGGCAACTCGTCAGCGCGAAGTAGTACCTTCGCTGTCCGAGTGCACTGAACACCCCGAGGTTTGCGACTGGGCGAAGAAGCACGATCTCCGCTCATGCCTGTACCTACCCCTTGTCGCCGGTACCGAGGTCTTTGGCACCCTCGCTGTCTACACTGGTTTCCCGTATTCCTTTACCGACATCACGTCGCTCGAGAGCCTCGGATCTCTCCTGGCGTCGTTTCTCGCGAGCGCCCGCTTGATAAAGCAGTTGAATCAGGCGGAATCGGAGGTCTCGCGACAACGCGAACTCCAATTCGCAGCCTCGCGAGCTGTTACGCTCAGGCTTTCAGATGAGGACCGACTTCACGCAGTGAAGGGGATGCTACAGACCGCGCAAGGTGAGTTGCAGTCAATAGCAGGCCTGTCGTCTGGGCCAAAGCAGGAGCGGCACATATCGGCGCTTTCTGAGACACTACGATTGGCGCTCGAGTCTGCCAAATCGTACATCGTCGGCTCGGCTCGTCGCACGCTCAACCTGAACCATGTTGTTCAGTCTGTTCTGTCCCTTTTTCGACTCGAGCTTCAACGCCATGGCATCGCACTCCAGCCCGCCTACGGCAACCCGCTGCCCGCACTCAACGCCGACGAGTCCGAGATTCGAGAGATTGTCTTCAACCTGCTCAGCAATGCGATCAAGGCAGTCGAACGGGCCGGACGCCCTGGGCGTATCGCGGTACAGACCTCGACGGTCGAGGTAGGTGACATCGTGAACGTCGAACTGGTGGTTGAGGACAACGGAACGGGCATCCCTAACGAAGTGTTCGAGCGCCTTTTCGAGAAGTACTTCACGACCACTCCCGAGACCGGCGGGACCGGCCTTGGGTTGTTCTTGGTTCGACGCCTGGTGCGCGGGGAGTACGGTGGTACCGTTCACGCCGAGTCAACCGTCGGCAAGGGCAGCCGTTTTGTTGTTCGCCTGCCATGTACGTCATAGGGAGACCGTCAATTCGATGATAGTGACAGAGGAGATAGAGGAAACGCCTGACGTCGTCATCATGGATGACCAGGCGGTTATTGTGCGAGTGCTGTCCGAAAACCTACGTGACAGGCTGGAGGGGGTGAGGATCCGCCCAGTGGCTACTGGGGCTGAGGCTGTCGGGCTCGTGCATCGCACCCGCTGCTTCGTCCTCGACGTCAATATGGGAGAAGGGCGTGAAACGGAAGGCCTGGACACGCTGAAAGCCCTCAAAGCCCAAGATCCAAATGCCGCGGTCGTTCTGTTCACCGGGGAGGGGAACCTGAAGAAGTACTCGGCCCGTGTGGGCCCAGCCCGCCCCCTCGCCTTTCTGGAAAAGACGCCAGAGTGGAAACACAAGGTTACGGACCTCGTCGCACGAGTGATGGGCCGTCTGGAGAATCCGGGCGAGTCGACTCCAGTCCCAAGTGACGTGCTTGCCCGTTGGATGACACGGCTTGAAAAGCTCGCCGATACTTCCACATCCCTCGACCAAGACGCAGTGCATGTTAATGCCCTCGTCCTCGGTCTAGCGGTCCGGGGGCTTCGTCCGAACGAGGCCCACCTCGCAGAATATCGACGGCACGCGTTCGCGTGCTCGGGCTGCAGAGCCCTCTTGGAGAGATCCGGTATCTGGAATCCCGGGGAGGCCTGAAGGGTGCTGCATGTACACATCGGCCTCGGGAAACTAGGCCTGGGCTGCGTCGTCCCCGTCTTCGGATCGGATCTCCTCGCTACGATTCCAACTGGTGGCGCTACCGAACAGCACGCTCGAGTCCTTGGGGAAAGGGGCCGATACCTAATAGAGTACTCTGACGGCACAACGGGTCATGTGGCCGCGCCGCGGCTAGCCTACTTCGACCGCACAGCGGAGGCCTTCCTTGCGTGCCTGAACGCTCCGCCATCTTTGGTGTCCTGCAGCGTGGGGCCCAAGCACCTGCCCACCGTATACGAATATCTTGATCGCCTAGTCGCCGCGAACCGTGCTCACTACCGGGCCGCCCCGCTCATCTTTCTGCCGATGGAAAACGATCGCCACGCCGGTCGCAGCGCCCTTGAACACCTGCGGAGAGGGGACTCCGACGCTCACCATCGGATTGTCCCCTTGAGCGTGCTCGTCGACAGGATCTGTCCGCGGATCAGAATCGTGGATGGCGAGTGTGTGGTGACGGCGGAGAAGTACATGGAGGTGCGGTTGACTCCCGTGCTTCCTGAGCACCTGCCGGTGCTGATGGGTGCCAGGGTCCTTCCTGAATCGACGACAGTTCTGGATTCATCGACCTTTGAGTACCACGTGAAGCGGAAGTACTGGTGCCTAAACGGAATGCACTACGTCCTTGCACTGGCGGCGGTCAAGGCGCACCTGAGCCCAAGAACGACTGTGGGGCAGTTGCTAGGTGCCGTTGATCGTCCACGCCTCGCAAGGATACTCACGGAGATTACGCTCGCGACCTACGATGAGTCTCGCAAGGTCGGGCGGCCGTACGAGGAAGCAGAGTCCTATGCGCAGCGTTGCTTCGAGCGCATCCAGGAACAGGGCGGAGACACCGTGGAGCGCCTCATTACTCCTTTGGTCGACCTCATGGAGGAGGGAATCAGGAGGGAGTTCGGCGTCTTCTTCGATAAGTGGGAGCGCCGGATTCTGGAGCCGACCGATGTGCTCCTGCGCATCCATCAGGGCATCACGTGGCCGTTGGCTCTGCCCACCGTGAACTTCGATCTCCTCCGCGTGTTAGGTGAGGTTCTGGCCACTGGTCTCGAGACTCCGGCCGCATGAAACGGACCTTTGTAACTGATTTCGACGGGACTGTGACGAACGAGGACGCGGGTGCAGCCCTCCTCCGTTCGCACGGCCACGACTCATGGGTGTTTTGGGACTGGTGCGTCCGGATTGGATGCCTCTCGCTTCCAGCTGCTCAGGAGCTGCAGTGGCGGGGAGTGTCAGCTGACCGAGACGTTCTCGCAGAGTCCGCCCGGAATTCCATGTTCCTTCGGAGTGGGTTTCGTGGATTCGTTGATCGCGTCCGAGCAGCGGGTGATGACCTATTGATCGTGTCGAGCGGGTTTCGATTCTACATCGAGGCCATTCTCGGAGACTTAGCCAAGGTTCTACCCATCGTCGCAAACGACCTTCATGATTCCGATGGCGGTAAACGAATCGCGTGGGTCGACCGGCGATACTGGTGCGCGGTGCATCGACCGTGTAAGGCGGTGGTCGCGCAACGACTCCTGAACCACTCCGTCGTCGCACTCGGCGATGGCCTGTCGGATCTGTGTCTACTAAGGTCATCCGTGCCTCTGTACGCAGTGAGGGGGAGCCTTCTCGAGAAGCGCGGGCGCCGGATCGGTCGAGAGGGGCTCTCATCGTTCGACACGTTCGACACTGTGAGTCGTGCGGAGTGGGCGTACGTCAATCCGTAGAATGGATGCGTTGTAGGTGCTCCGCAAAGGCTTCCTTCGGCGTGAGGCACCTGGACTTCAGCAGGCCAGGGGATTTCCAAAGACGCGAGTCCGTTGCTGGTGCGGAGACCGCATTCTTTCGTCTGCTGAGCGGTCGTACGTAGACGTGAATTCCACGGGCACGCGCGAGCGCTGTCCATGGGCGTAAGTCCTCGCCCCTGCCCGTCGTGACGCGCTGAGGTGTGGAAACGATGCTGTCGAGCATCGAGGTGGAGGCATGCTCGACGAGCGAGTGAGACGGTTTCGTGACTCTCACCCCCAGTCGCGCGTATCAATCGCTCTCCGACTTGCCAATAGTCGTCAGAAACACGGCCCGCCCGGATCCGGCCGAAGGTCCTGCGCAAGAGCGCGGGAAGAACACCCACGAACGGCCGTGGTCCTGCCGTCGGGAGTCGGGGGAACAACACCTTCGTGGCTATCTCACCGCACCCCTGCGGAGGCTATGGAACGGTGGGGTCCTGTTGACGTCGTGGTGATACCTCAGGCACTGTGCGGTGAGATCGCCCTTCCCGATCAGACCATAATGCCAAGTGATAGTCGACAGAACGTTGACGACGGTAGGTCGCCGCCAGGCGTTCGCGAATTGACAGAGAAGAACGTCCCGACTCCGGCAGATGCTCTGCGTCGCTGGGAGCAGGTTCTGCTCGACGCGAGTGCTCCCGCGGGTGATGGGCAAGACGGGAGATCGCACCACGAGGCAATCGACGTAGTTGCGACGATCCGGACGAAACTGCGCGAGCGCGGCGTACTGCCGTAGCCGACGAGTCAACGATCGCGCGAGTGCCACACCGTACTGGGGCTCCGAGTGCCTTCGGTCAGCGGTACTCGAAGCGCGCCGTGCAACTTGCGCTGCGACCCGGCTCGGGTGTTCCATGATTCCGTCCAGTTCCTTTGTACCTCGGTGCTTTCTCGACCGGCCCGCGAGCACGCGGACGGCCGAGAGGACCCCCTGGTACCTCCGAAACTGTTTTCCACAAGCGACAAATCGACGGTTGACCCTCACCGGTCGATCTACGAGCGGACGGTCACCGAGCGCGTCGACCCCGAGGCGGTCCGGGAGGAGGCGGCCCGATTCCGCGACCGTCTCCATGTCCTCCGGACATCGGAGGCAATCTCGGGCCCGGGGTGGCTTTCGACGATTGTAGCGGCGAGCGGAGTGTTGGCAAGGAGTTGGCGCAGCGTGGAATGCTTGATTTGAAGGATGCCGCAGAGCACAAGCGAGTACGCGAAGTGCTGCACGGGCAGTCCCTCCCGAAGCTCTCGAATGTCTCCGGTGGGCAAGACCTCAGCGTGAAGGATGTATGTCATCCGAAACACACAAGCGGACCGGCCCACCATCGTTTGCTCGCGCTCTTCGCAGGGAGCGACCGCGGAAGGTGACCATGCGCGCAAGGTCAGGGCGGCCCCTGAGGAGATTCGGGATGGCCCTGCAGTAGGCGAGGGAGAGCCCGACCTCATGGACGAGCTTCGTCACCTCGATCGGTGCGGGCTGCCTGGACAGGAACCACGCCAGACGCTGCTTGAGGTCGTACGGAATCGCCTCGAACTGGACCCCCAAGGACGAGATGTCGTCTCCCACGCTAAGCGCCCCGCCCGTCAGGAACGTACCCAGATACCCTCGCCGATGCTCCACCGCCCTGATATCGACGACGCCCCGCAACCTGCCGCAGGGCTCACAGTGCACCGTTAGGCGGATACGGACGCTCCCGATCTTGAGGACCGTTCCCGAAGGGAGCGAGTGGAGCGGCCCGATCCCCGAGTCGTCAACCACCATGTTCTCGCGGAGGTCGCCGGGCGAGAGCTTGAGTTCGTCCAGGGTGCTACGCGGGACGATCAGGACGTGCCTCAGGGGTGAGCTCGGAGCGGCTCCAGCAATACCGTCAGTCGAGACGTCGAGCCTCTCGACCTCGACGAGGGGCTTGTAGCGTACGGGCTTGTAGAAGAGATGGAGAATCATGGGATGGCGTGGACGAGTTCAGCGGGGATGTTGTAGGTCGTCCTCGCCGCGCTGCGGAGGTCCGGCTTGTGCCCCAGTATCCTCTCAGTCTGGACGAAAGACCCGTCCCAGAGGCGCCAGAGCTTCTCGGGCGGCATTCCTCGCATGTCGAGGTCGGCGAGGTGGATGACGCCGGCTGGAGCCTCTTTGAAGACGAAATCGTACTGGGGCCGGGGCTTCACTCGCATGGTGATCTCGACCGAGGGGGTGCGGCGAGTCTTCGGGAGGAACGCATAGTTGCCGAAGCCAGCTACGTAGGAGCGGAGCTCTCCGACTTCGGCGCGGAAGCCGAAGCAGAGGCAGCCATGGGCCTCCTCCTCCTGCTCCAACGTCACCAGGGAGCATCTCTTGAGTACGCCGAGGAAGCGCAGCAGATCGTTGGTAGTGGTGATCTGCGGGAAAACCATGGACAACGTCGTCACGCCGGGATCCCGGGTCGCCGCCTCGATGCATGAATCAACCGCGTCTTCCGCGACGGTGGGGAAGCGGTGTACCCACCCGTACTTTTCAGGGCTTCGAGCGGCGACGGCAGCGAACAGGCATCCGGCTCGCTTTCGGGTGAGGAATCGCAGCTGCCTGTGCAAGACGTCTTCGCGAACCCCAGGGTGTCGACTCCCGCGTAGTTCCGGGGCCGTGATTCCGAGGAGTCCCGTGGCGTA